>JASFBJ010000036.1 GCA_030149585.1 Desulfobacterales bacterium
AAATATAATGGAAATAAATTTTATTAATATTCTCTTCTCATTTCTCTTTTTTTCCATTTTTGGATGGGTTCTTGAGGTGATTTACCGTTCTTTTTCAAATAAGAGATTTGTCAACCCCGGGCTTTTAAAGGGGCCATATCTTATTTTATACGGAACCGGCGCCCTGATGCTGATGGGCTTGATTTCAATTATTCAGGATTATAATTTATTTATCAAAATTTTTATGTATTTTTTATTGACAACCAGTCTTGAACTTGTTTCTGCTTATAATGCAGAATATTTTTTTAAAAAGCGGCTGTGGGATTATTCTGATCAGCGCTTTCAATATAAAGGACACGTCTGTGCCAAATTTTCCATCTACTGGATCTTTCTGGCATTTGCATTTGAATACCTTATTTATACACCATATCTAAACCTGATGAACTGGTTCCCGTCAGGAATTAAAATATTTTTTACAGGCATTTTAATAATAACCGTATTTATAGATTTTATTATTGCTATCTTCCAAAAAAATGTTACTAAAAGAATTTAATAGGATAGCCAGACCCCTGCTCGAAGATCCCAGGCTGCAAAAGCTTGCCGAGTATAATCATCACAGGGGAAAAACCCGTCTTGATCATGTTAAGGAGGTAGCCTGGCTGAGTTTTTTATGGGGAAAACGATTCTCCCTTGACTGCAAAGCAATTATCCGCGGTGCTTTGCTTCACGATCTTTTTTATTATGACTGGCTGCGGGAAGGCCCGAAACTTCATGGATTGAGACACCCTGATATTGCGCTTAAAAATGCCATGAAATTAACCTTGCTTACAAAAAAAGAGATCAACATCATTAAAAGGCATATGTGGCCCATTACAGTGATTCCACCGATTTACAAGGAATCCTTTCTGGTCTGCATCATTGATACTTTCTGCTCCACAAGAGATTATATAAGCTCAAAAAAATTTAATGTTCAGGATAAATTATAATGAATGATATTTTTACAGCCGGTATTGATATAGGTTCAACAACGGCAAAAGTAGTGATATACGATCCATCCGGCAAAATGGTTTTTAACCGGTACCGGCGTCATAAGGCAAAAACCAAAGAAATAACCCTCGATATTTTAAGAAACGCCACAGCCGAGCTCGGCAATATTGAACTTGATATTGCAATTACCGGGTCAGCAGGGATGGGTGTGGCCGAGATGTTTGAATTACCCTTTGTTCAGGAAGTGGTGGCTTCAGCCGAGATGATAAAGCAAAACTATCCTGAAACCAAAACTTTTATTGAAATCGGCGGTGAAGACTCAAAAATTATATTTTTTGATGATAATTTCAGGCCTGACATCCGGATGAATGGAAGTTGTGCAGGCGGAACAGGTGCTTTTATCGACCAGATGGCCGTGTTATTAAATGTGTCGGTCTCTGAATTTAACGCCCTTTCAGAAAAATCCGATTCCATTTATCCCATTGCCTCAAGATGCGGAGTATTTGCAAAAACCGATATTCAGGCTCTTCTGAGCAGGGATGTATCCAAAGAAAATATTGCTGCATCTGTATTTCATTCAGTTGCTCTCCAGGTAATCGGCGGGCTTTCCAGAGGAAGAGACATCAAAAGCCGGATACTCACGGGAGGCGGTCCTTTGACCTTTTATTCCGGCCTTAGAAAGGCATTTATAAATGTTCTTGATTTAAATAATCCAGATGATTTTATTTTTCCTGATCATCCTGAACTGATTCCAGCTATGGGCGCTGCTCTGATAAAAAGGGATAAACCTTATATAATCAGCATTAAGGACATTTTGCTTATCTCTGAAAAAAAAAGGAAAAATAAGAATGCCGGCAGTACAAAAAGACTTCCACCATTATTTGAAAACATAAATGAGTATGAGACCTGGGAGAAGAACCACTCAAAAGACCAGGTGAAAAAAATACCCGTCAAGGATACAAAAGGAATCGATCTTTTTCTTGGAATTGACTCAGGGTCGACTACTACAAAACTTGTGCTTGCAGATAAAGACGGAAATTTTGTTACAGGTCATTACGAATCCAATAACGGGAATCCAATTGCCGGCGTAAAAAACGGGCTGAAAGTATTAAAGGAAAAATTTGACAACGAGGGGTTTTTGCCGAAAATTGTCCGCACAGCAGCTACCGGATACGGCGAGGATCTTATTCGAGCCGCATTTGGCCTTGACGAGGGAGTGGTTGAAACCATGGCGCATTATCAGGCAGCCAGGCGCTTTGAAAAAGATGTATCTTTTATTCTTGATATTGGTGGTCAGGACATGAAGGCTATCTATATCCAGGACAACACTGTTTCAGATATTCAGATCAACGAAGCTTGTTCATCAGGATGCGGTTCATTCATTGAAACATTTGCACATTCACTTGGATACTCTGTTGAAGATTTTTCCAAAATTGCCTGTCAAAAAAATATTCCCTTTGACCTGGGAACCAGATGCACGGTTTTTATGAACTCCAAGGTTAAACAGGCGCTCAGGGAAGGAGCCGCTATCTCCGATATATCTGCGGGGCTGGCCTATTCAGTAATTAAAAACTCTCTATACAAGGTTTTGAAAATACGTGATACACAGGTCCTTGGCGAAAAAATAGTTGTTCAGGGAGGTACTTTTAAAAATTCCGCTGTTCTTAGAGCATTTGAACTTCTTTTACAAAAAAAGGTGATCAGGCCGGATATCCCCGAACTCATGGGCGCGTACGGAGCAGCTCTTACAGCGCGCGCCAGCTATCTTGAGAAATCATATAAATCAACTGCTTTCCCTGGAGTTGAAAATCCTGATATAAGCGTTGATTTTTCCAAAAAAGAGATAGAGTGTAAAGGATGCATGAACAACTGCCGGGTTATGAAACTGACCTTTGAGAATGGAAATAGTTTTTTTACAGGTAATCGATGCGAACGTTATTTCAGTAATTCCCCTGATTGTGAATATAAGGGCGAAAATTTAATAGAGGAAAAACTAAAACTCCTCTTTGACCGTGAAACCGAACCCAAACAAACGCCTTTATGCACCTTTGGTATTCCGCGCTGTCTCAACATATATGAAAATTTTCCTTTTTGGTCTGCTTTTCTTGTTGAATGCGGTTTCAAAGTAGTTCTTTCTTCCAAATCCTCTTTCTCTCTATCAGAAAGCGGCGCGTCAACGGTGATGTCTGAGAATATCTGCTTTCCTGCAAAAATCGCCCACGGCCATATTATTGATCTTATCAAAAAAGGTGTGGATAGAATTTTTTTTCCAATCGTGGTATATGAAAAAAGCGAATACCATGATGCCTTAAACAGTTTTAATTGTCCGGTTGTTACAGGTTACCCTGATGTTTTAAAAAGCGCCATCAACCCCTTTGGAAAGTATAAAATACCTTTTGATAGTCCAGCTATAAGCTTTCGGGATAAAAGCCTGCTTAAAAAACAGCTCCATCTTTATTTTAAAAAATTGGGGGTTGATTTTCCGACTGTTTCAAGAGCTGTTGATAAAGGAATTATTTCATATAAAGAGTTCAAAAACACTCTTCGGGAAAAAGGTACTGCCCTGATTGCCAGGGCAAAAAAAGAGGGCAGATATGTTGTGATCGCAGCAGGCAGACCTTATCATGTTGATCCTTTTATTAACCATGGAATACCAGAGCTTTTGTCAGGCATGGGGGTCGATGTCCTGACTGAAGATGCGATTCCGCTTGATAATATAAATTCTCTTGATGCAGTGAGTGTCCTTACCCAGTGGAATTATGTCAACAGATTATATGCGGCTGCCAACTGGATCGGGGAAAAGCCTTTGATTCATATGGTTCACCTCACCTCATTCGGCTGTGGTCCGGATGCGGTTGCAGCTGATGAGGTAAGAGAGATTCTAACGCGTTCAGACAAAATTTATACTATGATCAAGATGGATGAGATCTCCAACCTGGGTGCCACCAGGATAAGACTTCGTTCCATGCTGTCCGCCATTAATGAGAAAAAAGAAATTTATTCAAACCCAGTTAAAATAAAGGACAGGAAAAAAAGGATTTTTCTTGCCGAAGATAAAAAAAGAACCCTGATCGCCCCATATTTTTCTCCCTTTTACTCTTCTTTGATTCCTGCGGCATTCAGGCCGCTGGGTTATAAGGTGGATGTTTTGCCGCCACAGGACAAGGCTTCTATTGAATTTGGACTTAAACATATTAATAATGATATGTGTTACCCTGCAATTCTTGTTGCCGGCGATATTGTCAAAGCTTTTAAATCAGGAAAATACGATTCTTCCAATACATCTGTAATATTGATTCAGACCGGAGGCCAATGCCGTGCTTCCGCCTATACCTCACTTATCAGAAAGGGACTTGACGGTGCTGATCTTGGCGATGTACCGATAATTGCCATATCAAATGATGAATTAAATCCACAGCCTGGATTTGTTATTAACAAAATGGAACTGTTTAAACGGCTGGGTCTGGGAGTTATTTTCAGCGACCCACTTGCCAGAATGTATTTATCCATCCTGCCAAGAGAAAAGATAAAGGGAACTTCAAAAGCTTTGCACCAAAAATATCTTGCAAAAATGGAAAAAGGCATAGAAAATGCAGATTATAATTATCTATTATCTGTTCTCGAAGAAGCAGTAAGAGATTTTAACCAGGTGGTTATAACTTCCAGGGAGGTTTCTAAAATCGGTGTAGTGGGAGAGATATTTGTAAAATATAATTTTTTCTCCAACGGCAGTCTTATTGAATGGCTGTCAGAAAATGGTGTAGAGGTTCAGTTGCCTTCATTACAGAATTTTTTTGCCCAGCGATTTGTAAACGAGGCTTATGATCAGAAAATGTTTTTTAAGCAGTCGATTGTTGATAATATCAAAAACAGGCTTGCAGATATATACACAAAATATCATCTAAAGCGCATTGACTGGATTATGCAGGGTTTCAGGTTTTATGAAAAGCCTTTTAGTTTAAAAGAAATTGCGGAATCAGCCGGAGATGTAGTCAGTCTGGCCAACCAGTTTGGTGAAGGATGGCTTCTTACCGCTGAAATGATAGCAATGCTCAAAGAGGGTGTGGGAAATATCATATGCCTTCAGCCTTTTGGATGTATTTCCAATCATATTACAGGAAGGGGGCTGGAAAAAAGTCTCAAGGAGATCTATCCTCATTTAAATCTTTTATCCATTGATCTTGACGCAGGCGCAAGCGAAGTAAATATCTTGAACAGACTCCATTTTATGGTTGTAGCAGCAAAAGAAGAGCTTAAAACCCAGAAAAAACCAGAGATTCAAAAAACAGAGAATAGACGATTTTTTATTCCTCGTATCCTGCCCGTTGATCGAAATATTTTTCCGGATTCCGTATCCCATGAAGTTGAGAAATGGAAATCATGGGTATCTGGCCTGGGATTATGGAAAAAGGCGGGTGATTTCATACGCAAGCAGGAAAATAATAATTATAAAAATTAAAAAGGAGAAATCATGAATGAAACCCAGATGAAAGCTCAAATAACTAAAGAAATAAAAAAGGTAAAAGATGTTGGGAAGATCACTGCTGAAAAAATTAGTGATATTATAAAAGCTGCAGTATCTGATACTTTTGATGAAACAAAAACCAGTGTGAAAAATATCAGCCACCTGATAAAAGAGGCCGTGACCACATCGGTTAAAGGCTTGGATGAAGCTGAAAAAGAGACTGAGATTATTATTAAAGGAGCTGTGGAAGGCGCAATCAACGGAGTCTGCGAAAAAAAAGAGCTGGCAGTTAAAACAACCCGCAATAAAATCGAAGAAATGGAAACCAGACTTGGTGATGAAAAAAATAATCTTGAAGAAATTCTAAGAAAGAGTCTCGAAGGTGCCGAAGAATCAGGCTCTTTGCTGTCAGGCGGAATTAAAAAGCGTGTTGATGCTGCAATAGTCGATATTAAATTGAAAAATACCGAGTTACTCGGGCTTACTGAAAATACCGTAAAAGAGGCTGTAAAACATGCCATTGCTTCAGGTAAGGACATTAAAGAAACCGTGTCCCATATTGCCGGGAATATAACAAAAAAAGCTCTTGAAGAAGGCAGGTTAAACAGGGAAAGAATCAAAGATGTTGCTGAAAAAGTTCTTTCAAGCGCGATAACCGCAGCTCAAGAGTCAGGCAAGGCAGTTAAAGAAGCTTCAGAGGGTGCTTTTGAAGGAACTAAAAATGGTATTGAATCAATCATGGAATCTGTTGGTGATAAGTCAAAAAAAATTATCAAGAGCGACCTTACAAAAACAAAAAAAGACATAAAAACCATAGAGGCTATTTTTATAGAATCAGTTCGCAGGGTAGCGTCTCATTCGGAAAAAACAGCAAAAGAAATTCTGGCGGATCTGGCCGATAAAACAGAAGAGTCTTCGTGCGCTGTTAAAAAAAAGGCTCGCCGGATGGCCGGCACAGCCGCTGAAAAACTGAAAGACACAGGCAAGGATGTGGCCAGGGCAACGGCCGAAGCTGCCGGAAAAGCAACCCGGATAGTAGCCAAAGAGGCGGTTGGGCTGGGGAAAAGATCAGTAGACGTGGCCAGGGGAGCTATTTCAGGAATGTGGAAAGGTGCGGTTGATGCGTTAGACAATAAAAAAGACAGCCAAAAAAATAAGAACGATTAAAAAAGCAGGTATGCTCTATAGCTTTTGTTTTCTACCAAGAAACTCTTTCGATCAATCGCAAGTTTCTTATAGGAAAAAATGGCGCCGCGAAATATAAAGCTCGTTCCCACGCTCCAGCGTGGGAATGCATACCATACGGCTTGCTACGCCGGAGTGTGGGCACTGGTTCAGTTCAATAGGTAAAAAAGACACGGATCTCAAAATTATATCTACTATAACAATTACTTGAGTTAATTATGCCCCGTTTCCAAAAGGACATGTAACCTATTGATATAATTGAATCACCTATTCAACTGAACCAGTGCCCTATTTTACAGTTCATTTAAAAAAGACCTGATGCATTCATGCTTTTTAAAAGCTTTAATTTATAATATTTTTTGCATAAAATATTTTTTAAAGATGATTTTAATATCTTATTTTATATTTATGCCGAATTTTTCTTTTTGTCAGGAAAGTCCAAATTCGTTTAGCCTGTACTTTGAAAATGATGTTTTTGCTCATACTGACCAAAACTATACTAATGGCGTTAAATTTTCGTGGCTTTCTCCTGATTTTATTGATTATGAGAAAAGCGGATATTTTCCTGACTGGAGTCTGCCCTATCTGAAATATTTTTCTTTTATGAATAATGAGGGTTTCAAACATAATGTTGGTTTTTCCCTGGCCCAGAAGATGTTTACACCTGAAGATACCTCTGAAAATGAGCTGATCGAAAATGACAGGCCCTATGCAGGCTGGACATATTTCGGAACAACCCTGCACAGCAAAACAAAAAATAATTTACATTCCATGGGAATCCAGCTTGGAATAGTCGGGCCCTTATCTTATGCAGATGAAACCCAGATCTTCGTTCATCAACAAATTGGCTCTCAACGCCCCAATGGATGGGATAACCAGCTTGAAAATGAGCCCGGGCTGGTCGTTATTTATGAGCATAAAACCCGTTTTATTGAAAAAGAAACCATCGGCGGCCTGGATTTTGACGTTATTCCCTGTTTTTCTTCAGCCCTTGGAAATATTTACACTTATGCGGGCATTGGCACGGAATGCCGCATTGGCTGGAATATTCCTAAAGATTTCGGAACCGCCCGTATCCGGCCGGCAGAATATTCAGGCACTCCGATAAAGGCAAGAAAATTTAATTTTAGTAAAACCAATGGATTAGGTCTCTATCTATTTACTTCAGTTACTGGTGCTGCTATTTGGCGAAATATTTTTCTTGAAGGAAATACTTTTAGCAAAAGCCACAGTGTTGATAAAAATCTTTTCGTTGCTGATATAAGTGCGGGCATCTGTGTAATCATCCATCGGTTCAAACTTTCCTATACCCATATAATACAAACAAAAGAATTTAAAGAGCAAGAAGGGAACCAGACCTTTGGATCTATTGTTTTATCTTTTACATACTGATGTTTATTTTTTTGCTGAAAAATATAGATTATAAGGATAAATTGCTTTCCCTAAAAGAATAACCGGGAAAGCCCTTAGGAGATATTTGATGAATAATATTTTTAACATGATCAAGAGATTGAAAAAAAAAAGAATCGGCCTTGCGCTTGGAAGCGGATCAGCTCGGGGCTGGGCTCATATCGGAGTGATCAAAGCTTTGAATGAAGCCGGGATCAAAATTGATTATCTGGCCGGAACCAGTATTGGAGCCTTTGTAGGTGCTGCTTACGCTTCCGGCAGCATTGATGCCCTGGAAGAAATCGTGCTTGAGATGGATTGGAAAAAGGTCCTTTTTTTCCTGGATGTTGTTTTCCCTAAATCAGGATTGATTGACGGGAAAAAGGTCTCTGTACTGATACAAAGTATTGTTAACGGTGCAAAACTTGAAGACCTCCCGCTTCCTTTTCAGGCTGTGTCAACTGATTTAGGCACTGGCGCTGAAATAATCCTGAAAAAAGGGGATATAATTGAAGCAGTCAGAGCAAGTATATCAGTACCGGGAATTTTTTCGCCGACTATGAAAGATAACATGATTCTGGTTGACGGAGGTATGGTAAATCCTGTTCCAGTAAGTGTGGCCAGAGACATGGGCGCAGATTTTGTGATTGCGGTTGACCTGAATCACGATATTATTGAAAAAAAAGGTTGTTCTAATAATGGGCCTGAATCTAAAAAAAGCACAGAGCCTTATGAGAAAAAGGCAGAGATAGATGCTGGAGCGAATTCAAAGAAAAAGAGTAATTTTCTGGAATCTCTCAATAAAAAAATCGGCGATTTTAATTTTGCTTCTCTTACCAAATTCAAGCAGTGGGGATCCAGCGATCCTCTGCCGAATATTTTCGAGGTACTTATCACCTCCATCAATATTATGGAAAGCAGTATTACAGCCACAAGGCTGATAACCGATCCACCGGATTTATTGATTCAACCTAAACTCGGATACCTTAAATTTCTCGAATTTAATCGTGCCCAGGAAGCCATTGACGAGGGGTACCATGAAACTAAAATCCAGCTTAAAAACTCAATTTTTTCTTAAGGGCTTGCATAAAAAAACCTAACCTAAATCTGTGCGCCTGCTTGTGGAAGTTATTTCGTCCCCTGTTCCTTAATTGCAATTGTCAAAACAGAAAACAAAATTTTTTGTTCATTTCAAATTTTTCATATATTCCCATAAAGGCCCGCGCAGTCCAAAACGGCGCAATTTTTCCTGAAGATTGGTATTGATATTAATATTAAGTCCTGGAAAAATCCACGTGGGATTATTTTTAGACCAGGATTTTATAAAGGGGAGAATCTTTTTTTCAACAGCCTGAGCCAGATAAAATACCGGTTCAATGAAATCTTCCCCAGGTTTGATTAAGCCTTCGTCCTTTGCCACCCGGGATAACAAAGTTCCAGGAAACACTCTAATGCCGACCATGCAGACAACTGCCGTCGGCGACATGGATATTATTTCGCTGCAAGACTGTTTGACGGTATCCATTGTTTCACCGGGGCCGCCAAAGAGAAGCGAGTGGCAAAAAGCCATGCCGGCCTTATGGCAAATCTGGGAGGCTTTTTTCAGGTCTGCCACGCTAAAATTTTTCCCCATATTAAGCAGCATTTCAGGGTTTGCAGCATCAGTGCCAAATTCCAGTCCAGTGCAGCCGGATTCAAGCATCAGGTCTATCAGTCCGGGAGTTATAAATTTGGGATTGGCATAACAGCTCCACTTGAGCGACAGTTTTCTTTTTATTATTTCACAGCAGACGGCCTCGGCATGCTCTAAAGGATAGTTAAATTCATTATCAACAAAGAAAAAATTATCAATATTTTTTTTGAGAAGTTTTTCGATCTCATCAGCTATTAAAGCAGGGTCCCTGGTTCGCACCGTTGAACCTTCTATAATTGGATAGGTGCAGTAAATGCATTTAAAAGGACAACCTCTTTTGGTCTGGATATTTCCCATACCACCTTTTTTAAGATAGGCCAGGCAGTCCAAAAGGGAGCGATCCGGTGGCGGGAGATGATCCATATTGAGATCATCAGCGGAGTTCTGTGAAATCACAAGACCAGAATTTTTATAAAGGCTGAGATTTTTCTTTTTTTTTATCCTGTTAATAAAATCCAAAAAAGTAAATTCACCAGCACCGGCAAATCCAACATCTGCCTCCAAATAAGCCAGCAGCTGATTTGGTAAAAGAGAATAGCCTGAGCCTCCTAAAACAATCAATCCATGGCTATAATTTTTTATGGTTTTTATAACCTTTCTGTAAAATTTTAGATATGAGATATAATGAGGGTAACTGACATTATCTACATTGCGAAGAGAAAGAGCCGCAATATCCGGTTTATAATCAATAAGAGCTGCTTTTATGGCAGTTTCATAGTCTGCAATAAAACAAAGATCAAGAACCTTATGGTTAATGCTGTGTTTTTTTAAGATACCGGCAATACAGGCCAGCCCCAGAGGGAAGACAGGGTCAGGCAAAGATTCCGTGTTGGGTGAAATCAAAAGGATTTTCATTATTCGGCAATCTCTTATGGCGCGGAAAAAATAAGAGCGCTGCTGCCGCCGCCAAAGGTTGTACTGGTCATAAGGGCTTTTTGGATTGGCTCCCTGTCAGAAATATCCCACTTCAAAGGAGATTTACCAGCGGAATTTAAAACATTAATATTAACCTGAGGCAAAGATTGTTTCAGGTGCATACTTAGTAAAATGGCGGCAGCTCTAATAATTCCGGCCCCGCCAAAACTTCCCATCAGATATTTTAAAGGCGTTACCATATTCAGGCGATTTTGAGAGGCAAAAATTTTGCTGAGCCTGGTATATTCCATTAGATCCAGCTCTTTGGAAAAATTGGCGGCTACATCCAGATGGTCAATATCGAAAAGATTCAACCCTGCTTGAGAAATAGCCCCTGTTATGGCTTTTTCAATGGCTATACCGTCCGTGGCGTAATGACCCAAAGGTGCGTGAGCACCTCTTAAAACAACAGATTCTAGCTTGCCGTAGATTTTGGCACCGCGTTTTTGTGCTGTCTTTTCTTTTTCCATAACCAGGATGCCGGCGCCTTCTCCTAAAATAATTCCACCACCTGGTTTTGGCTGGGGCAGCTCGTTATTATTGCATTTTACGGGATTGATGATACCAAGGGCATCATAACAGGCCATCTGGATTGGCGCCAGTTCATCTGCCCCGCCCACCAGCACGACATCCACCTGATCCTGCAATAAAAGGTTTCGTGCATAAAATATCGCATTTTCAGCTGAAATTTCATTTTGGCAAAAGGTTGTGTTAGGGCCGGTTATCCCGTGAAAAATAGCGATCTGACTGGCCGGCGCATTTGGAACTGTATCTGGAAATAAAAAGGGCTGGGCCCCCCTTGGGCCATATTCAAGCAGGCTTGAATAAAAATCAGCTACATAAGAGCTGCTGCCATAGGCTGTTCCCATAATAATGGCCACTCTCTCACTGTTTAATCCGCTCAGCTCAAGTCCACTGTCGCGGATAGCTTCAAGTGAAGCAGCCACAGCCAGTCTTGATATCCGGCTCATTTTTCGATAGGCCCTGCTCGGCATAAAATCAGCCGGCTTGAAATTATCAATCCACCCGGCAATATTTGTGCTAAACCCTGTTGTATCAAAATTTTTAACTGGTTTTAAACCGGATATGGCCTGACAGCAATTGGACAAGAAGGCCTGTTTGCCGATTCCAAGGGCGCTGACAAGTCCTATGCCTGTAATTATAATTTCAGTCATAAATATTATCTGTTCAATTTGGCCATTACTAAAGAGGTGTTATTACCTCCAAAGGCAAAAGAGTTAGTCATGGCAATTTTTATATTTTCAGGTCGTGCAATTTCAGGTATATAATCCAAATCACACTCCTTATCCAGCTTTGTTAAATTAATAGTCGGCGGTGCAATCTGCTTATAAACAGCAATTATGGTTGCAGCAGCTTCGATTGCCCCGGAAGCTCCCAGACAGTGCCCAACCATTGATTTGGTTGAGCTGATAGCCAGTTTTTTTGCGATTTTTTCACCAAAGGCGGTTTTTATTGCTTTGGTTTCCATGCGATCGTTAATCTGGGTCGCGGTTCCATGCGCATTTAGATAATCCACCTGGGATGGATTAATCCCGGCCAGCTTTAATGCGTTTTGCATAACCTTTGTCATGCCTTTGGCCTCTGGATCAGGAGATGTCATATGATATGCGTCGGAATTTGTGGCATAACCCAAAATTTCTCCATAAATATTTGTGCCTCTTTTTTTGGCTGAGATATACTCTTCCAGAATCAAAATCGCGGCTCCTTCACCCAAAGACAAGCCTTTGCGATTTTCAGAAAAAGGCCGGCAAGGTTCAGGAGACATGACTTTCAGGGCATTAAATCCGCTGAATGTCAGTTCAGACAGGGCTTCACTTCCACCTGTCATAACCATATCTGTCTGACCGGAACGAATAAGATCAAACCCCAGACCAATTGAAGTGTTGCTTGAAGAACAGGCTGTTGAAATAGTGGCCCTTGGCCCGGTTATCTTAAAATAATTGGCCAGAAAATCAGTTAAAGTGCAAGGCGCTACCGGAAGAATCCAGGAGGGAAAGGCTTTGGCATTTTTTTGCAGACCAGCCCTGCGATATTTTTCCAGCGAAAGCATGCCACCAGCCCCTCCACCCAGAATAACACCGATTCGATCGCGCTCGTAATGCTCTATCACTGATCCTGCATCGTTGATTGCTTCTAAAGCAGCGCACATTCCCAAAAGATCGCAGCGTGAGCCTCTTTTTATTGCCGCCCGCGGCAATAAGGCCCCAAGATCTTTATTTTTTACCTGAGCGGCCTTTTGACAGGCAAAACTGCTGACATCAAAAACCGATACATCTCCAATGCCGCATTTGCCGCCAAATAATCCATCCTGAAAAGATTTCTTATCTTCACCAATGGAGGTTATAACGCCGATACCGGTTATAACAACACGTTTTGAAGAAGCACTGCTCATGGGATTGTCTCTTTATTTTTGCAAAAATCAATAAGGCTGGCGATTCTTTTGGCCAGCTCGCCTTTTAGACGGTAGATCATTTTGCGATCACAAGTTAATAGAACCTGGGTTGTTTCTCCTTTGGCCAGCAAAACCCGATCCTCTTTAAGCAGAATTTCAAAATTAAATATTAAAGCTGTAATTTCAGGTTTGATAACTGTGGTGCGAATAATAATATGCTGACCACAGCGAGCCGATTGTTTATAATCACATTTTAAATTGATTACCGGCGCAATATAGCCCAGTTTAACCATCTGGCTGGGTCTTAAATCAAACTGACTTAGCAGGCAGAGTCGTCCTGCTTCAAACCAGGCCATATAGTGGCCATACCAGGCCATACCCCATTCATCAACTTCATTAAACCGAACTATTTCTTCTGTTTCTACCCAGCGCATAATAGTATTTACTGCTTATTTTGAAAAGTTTCCTGAATAAACAGGGTTAGTGCTTTGATGGAGGCAAAGGCCTTTTTACCAACATCTTCATCTTCAATAATAACATTGAAATTTTTTTCAATGGACACAACCAGTTCCAGTGCATCAATTGAATCAAGCCCCAAACCATCCTTAAAAAGGGGTTTTGTGCTGTCAATTTCCTGGGGATTAATATCATCAAGCCTAAGGGTTTCCACAATCATCTTTTTCAAATATTTATCTAACGCTTCAATATCATTAATAATTTTATCCAATTTTTACCTCATTTGCATTATACAAGGCCGCCGTCCACGCTTAGCACCTGACCGGTAATATAACTTGCCTTTTTTGAAGCCAGAAATAAAGCCGCCTCAGCCACTTCTTCAGGGCGTCCAACCCTTCCTAAGGGGATCAGTTTAATTAAATCTTCAATGGATTCCCCGGCCAGCTTATTGGTCATTGAAGTTTCAATGATTCCAGGACAAATGCAGTTAACCGTTATTCCTATCCGGGCCACTTCTTTTGCCAGAGATTTAGTAAAAGATATAATACCGCCCTTTGCAGCTGAATAATTTGTCTGACCGGCCCGGCCGGTAATACCGCTGGGAGAGGCAAGGTTGATTATTCGTCCATGCCTTTGGGCGATCATTTTTTTTAAAACAGCCCTGGAGCAAAGATAAGTTCCTTTCAGATTTATATTGATAACCTGATCCCACGCCTTTTCCGCCAAAAATAACAGCATCCTATCTTTAATAATACCGGCATTATTAACAAGAATATCCACTCTCTGCCATTTGTCGATTATTTTATCAACACCAGTTGTCACTTCAGCCGAGCTTGCTACATCTGCCTTTATAATAAGCAGTTTTGTGGTTAGTGGCTTTAGTTCGGCTTTTGCCCGGGCAGCAGCCTGTTTATCAGAGCTGTAGAGCAAAGCAATATTCGCGCCTTTACGGGCAAAGGCCTTGGCAATTGCTTTTCCAATTCCCCTGGTTCCACCTGTAATTATTATTGTTTTATCTTTGAACTCCATAGATTGATTTATTTTAAACAGATTATATGATTGAAAATTTTAATCGCGCTGGCACAGTTCCACAAGAACACCCTTGGTGGCTTTTGGGTGGAGAAATGCGATTTTTGCTCCGCCGGCTCCTTTGCGGGGCTTTTGATCTATCAGTTTAACTCCTTTTTCCTTTAGTTCAGCAAGGGCTTCCTCGATATTTTCAACCCGAAAGGCCACATGCTGAATGCCGGCTCCTTTTTTTTCAATATATTTGGCAATGGGCCCATCAGGAGAAGTGGATTCTAAAAGTTCTACTTCACTTTCGCCAATCGGCAAAAAAGCAGTTGTTACCTTCTGCTCTTCCACTGTTTCAGTTCCCTGAAAATCCAGGCCCATAATATCATTCCAAAAACTTTGGCCTTCGGCCAGGCTGTTAACGGCAATGCCAAGATGATCGATTTTTAAGATTTTCATATTATTATCCTTTCATACAAAAATTAATAAAAAAACAGCCCAATCAGGCTGCTGAATTTAAAATTTATCCATTACTTTTTTAAATAAAGGCAAGGCATTAATGATGGTCTGATCGTCAACACAAAAAGCAATTCTAAAATAACCAGGGCAGGCAAAACCACTGCCCGGCACCACAAGAATCAGCTCTTTTTGCAATTCTTTGACAAATTTTACATCATCTTTTACAGGAGTTTTGGGAAATAGATAAAATGCTCCTGGAGGCGTTATAAACTCGTAGCCGCAATCTGCCAGGCCTTTGCATAATAGATCCCGTTTTTTACGATATCTTTCCACATCCACCTGCTTTCCCTGAAGGCGGGCCACAACTTTCTGGATCAAGGCAGGCGCATTCACAAAGCCCAGAATACGGTTTGCCAGAGTCATTCCTTCCAGCAGATCATCTTTATATTCTGCGGCTGGATTAACTGCGCCAAAGCCGATCCTCTCTCCTGGAATGGAAAGGTCTTTGGAATAGGAGGTGCCAATCAGACTGTTTGGATAACATTGAAAAATACTGGGCACGATTGCCCCGTCAAATACGATTTTACGATATGGTTCATCTGATATCAGATAGATTATACGATTATATTCCTTCCCCTTTTTTTGCAGCAAAGCCCCCAGTAAAAGCAGACTTTCTCTGGAATAAATCTGGCCGGTAGGATTATTAGGGGAGTTGATAATAACTGCTTTGGTACGCGAAGTTATTGCTGCAGCTATAGCATCTATATCAAGGGTAAAATCCTTTTTGGTTGGGACGGTTTTTAATACACCCCCATGATTATCCACATAAAATCGATACTCCACAAAGCAGGGGGTCGGGGTAAGCACTTCATCGCCGGGGTCCAGAATTGTTTTCAGCATTATATTCAGAGCCCCTGCTGCCCCGCAGGTCATGATTATTTCGCCGGCAGAGACAGGAACCTGCTGTTCTGCACTTAGATATTTTGCTATAGCCTTGCATACAAAAGGATAACCGGCCTGGGGCATATAGCCATGGTCACCGGGTTTTAGATTGTCAACCGTGTCTTTTAAAATAATTTCAAACTCTTTTGGGGGCGGCAGGTTGGGGTTGCCGAGGCTGAAATCAAAAACATTTTGGGCTCCATGTTCGGCTTTCAGGAGAGCTCCCTGTTCAAACATTTTACGAATCCAGGATGCATTGCTGATTATTTGCTGTACGTTTTTTGAAATCGTCATAATCCCTCCGCGCTGTTCAGATTATTATAAAAGGCTTTCTTGAATGCGTCAAATTTTTGATTATATATCGCAACTCGCATCTGTTTGACAAGATCCATATAAAAATGGATGTTGTGAATAGTATTTAATCTATGCGCCAGAATTTCTTTGGAGATATACAGGTGCCGTAAATATGCCCTTGAATAGTTGCAACATGTATAGCAAGAGCAGTCAGACTGAATTGGTTCAGAATCGGTTTTATATCTTGCATTGGATATATTGATGGTTCCGTATGGAGTAAATAATTGGCCATTGCGGGCGTTTCTTGTGGGCATCACGCAATCGAACATATCAGCCCCAAGCCCCACAAGCTCTACCAAATCTTCCGGGCGGCCCACGCCCATAATATATTTTGGAGTTTTTTGCGGCAGTTGCGGTAAAACATCCGCAGCAATTTCCAGCATCAGCTCTTTTGGTTCCCCAACGCTTAGACCTCCCACAGCATAACCTGGAAAACCGATTTCAATTAATTCATCTGCACAGCGGGCCCGCAAATCAGGATACATTCCTCCCTGAATAA
>JASFBJ010000219.1 GCA_030149585.1 Desulfobacterales bacterium
TATAAGTTAATTATAATATTTGATTTAATAAATTAAAGCTGCTTACCAATCATGGCCGAAAGATCAACCATTCGGGTGGAATATCCAGCTTCATTATCATACCAGGCCAGAACTTTAACCAGATCATTAACCACATATGTAGTTGGAGCATCTACCGTAGAAGAAAGGGTGCAACCATTAAAATCAATGGATACAAGAGGAGAATCGCTATATCCCAAAACACCGGACAGGGATCCATCAGCCGCATCCTTTAAAGCATTATTAACATTAGAGAAACTAACTCCTGATTTCTCCACTTTTACAACCAGATCAACTATTGAAACATTGGGTGTCGGCACTCTGATAGCCAGACCATTGAGTTTGCCCTCCAGTTCAGGTAGTACAAGGGCCACAGCCTTAGCCGCACCAGTTGTGGTTGGTATCATGGAAAGTGCTGCTGAGCGGGATCTTCGTAAATCTTTATGGGGAAAATCCAAAAGTCGCTGATCTCCGGTATAAGAGTGAATAGTGGTCATAAGGCCGCTCTCAATCCCAAAATTCTCCATCAAAACTTTGGCTACCGGTGCCAGGCAGTTAGTAGTGCAGGATGCATTGGAAATGATATTATGTTGTTTTGGATCATATTGATTTGAATTTACTCCCATCACAATCGTAATATCGGGATTAGCTGCCGGGGCGGAGATGATTACCTTTCTTGCACCGGCCGTGAGGTGTTTGGAGGCACTATCGCGGTCTCGAAACAACCCTGTACATTCAGCGGCAATATCTACACCATACTCTTTCCAGGCAAGCTTTGCAGGGTCTTTAATTGCTGTAAAAGCAATATCTTTGCCGTTGACTTCAATGGCGCCATCTTTAGCTTTAACATCTGCATCCAGTTTGCCGTGGACGGAATCATAGGTCAAAAGGTGCGCCATAGTGGCTGAATCAGTTAAATCATTGATTGCAACAACTTCAACTTCAGGATGATTTAATGCAGCTCTAAAAACCATTCGCCCAATTCTTCCAAATCCATTAATACCTATTTTTATAGCCATAATACCTCCTTGAAAATATTATTAATAAAAACTTCTCATATGAATATTAAATCAAAATATTTATTCAGGCTTCTCTTTTATTTCCTTTTAGAATACCGCTGGCCAATGATATACTTTTTTTGCCGAATGTCTCCAGATTTTCAGCAAGTTCATTTATTTTATATTTTTTACGTAAAGATATGGCTTTTACTAAAATCGGAAGATTAACTCCTGAAATAACTTCAATTCTGCCCTCTTCCAGAAAAGAATAGCTTAGGTTGGAGGGGGTCCCCCCGAACATGTCGGTTAAAATCAAAACTCCATTTGGTTGCATGACTTTTTTTATGGCAAGGTCAATTTTATTGCGTAATTTTTCAGCATTCTCATTTATATCTATGGAGATTGAGAGCAGGTTCTCCGGCTTTTCATCTAAAATAAACTCAGCAGCCTCAATAAGGGCCTTTCCCAGCTCTTTATGCGTTATAATTAATATTCCTATCATAGTTTTTCAGCTTTCTCTTTTCAGCTTTACGTGGTCTGCAAATATAAAATAATTCGTGGTTAATATAAGTATAAATACCCTATTTCTCAATATCTCGATGAGCGATTCGGACGAGTTGTCCTTTTTTTATAAGATGTTGATAAAAAACATTGGCAATCACAACCGAACGGTGGCGGCCCCCAGTGCAGCCCACTGCAATCGTTAAATAAGCCTTACCTTCTTTTTCATATAAAGGAATTAAATAGTCAAGTAAATCAATATATTTATTTATAAACAGACCTGTTTCAACTTTTTTTAAGAGATACTCGGTTACCTGCTCTGTTTCTCCGCTCAAAGGCTTAAGCTCATCTACAAAATATGGATTTGCCAAAAATCTTACATCAATTTGCAAGTCGGTATTCACAGGATTTCCATATTTAAAGCCAAAAGATAAGATATTAATTCCCATTCGAAGTGGTTTTATGATTTTTCTTAGTATATCAAAGATAATAAATTTTAGTTCATGAACATTGCAGGCAGAAGTATCTATAATTCTATCAGCTTTTTCTGATAGAGTAGACAGTTGTTTTTTCTCAGCCCGAATGCAATTAACAAGAGTTTTTTCATCAGCTGATAGAGGATGGTGCCGTCTAGTCTGGCTATAACGGTTCATTAATACATTTTCACTGGCCTTTAAGAAAATAATTTGAAAATGGTATCCTTGAGCAGCAAGGTCACTGAATACTTTTGAATAGTTGGTAATAAATTTTTTTTCTCGTAAGTCCATTACAAAAGCCAGGCCGGAAATATCATGTATATCTATCAAGGATAGCTTGAGAAAATCAGGCAAGAGTGCAACCGGCATATTATCAATGCAATAAAAACCTGCATCTTCAAAGGCTGCCATTGCAGTACTTTTTCCTGAGCCGGCATAGCCGGTGATGATAATGATATTTATATTTTTTAAATCAGGCGGCAAGCTTATTAGAACTCCTCATCCTCAGATTTGATAATATCAATTATTTCATCCTGATTCATCGCTTTAAGCAAACGAACTTTGAATGTATCTTTTTTGAGCAAACCCGATATTTGAGCCAGAAGTTTTAAATGAAGACCAGTAGAGTTTTCAGATGTTAAAAGAAGAAAAAAAATTCGGGTGAGTTTGCCGTCAAGGGATTCAAAATTTACACCGTTACGGCTTAAACCAAAACCAACTATTATTGAATCAAGATCTTTACATTTTCCATGAGGGATCCCGATACCTCCTCCGATACCGGTACTGCCAAGACGTTCTCTGTCAAGAAGTATCTGAACAAGCTTATTCTCGGGAATACCTGTAATACCAGACATGGGAACCACCAGTTCATTTAAAACACCCAATTTATCATTAGATTTCAGATCAACTATAATTGTTTCTCGTGGTAATACATCCAGAATTTTCATTTTGAGTATCAGACAGTTCGAATTTATTTTATCATAACGCTTTAGCTGCCAAAAACCTGCGCAAATATAAATTTACATAAAGCCGGCATATTCCAAAAACTAAAGCAGTTCATATTATTTTAATTATAAGGTATTCACTATAACGTGGGTTGGATTAATCCATAATTACCGTCTTTGCGTTGATAAAGAACATTAACTCTTTCGGAACGGGCATTTGTAAAAACAAGGAAGTTAACCTTTTCAAGATCCATCTGCATCACAGCGTCATCTATATGCATTGGTTTATATTCTATATTTTGTATGATAATTTCCCTCTCACGATCTTCATCCATGATATTGCTCTCTTCAATCAGAGCGAGTTTGGATTTTGCTCCTCCACGATGTTTTCTGGATTTCTGCTTATTTTTTTTAATCTGCTTTTCAAGTTTATCCAGAACCTTGTCAATGGCAGAATACATATCCTCTGTTTCTTCTTTGCCTACTATGTTCAAACGATCGCCGATAATATTAATTTCCGCTATATGGCGAAATTTTTCAACTGAAAGAACTACTTTGGCTTCAGCCGGGTTATAAAGATACTTATCAAATCTATTAAGTTTGTTTTGAACATAAGAGCGTAAATTATCAGATGAATCCAGATTTTTAAAAGTAACTGATGTTTGCATTTAAAATCCCCCTCTTTTTGGATGATAAAACTTTGTGAGAGCCCTTAATACTGTTTGCGTTTATTAGATGATAAAAGGCCCAGCATCTCCCGATATTTGGCAACAGTGCGACGGGCTATTTTTATATTATCTGTTTCCAGCATATCAGCCATCTTGCTGTCACTATAAGGCTTTTTGGGATCTTCGTTTTCAATGAGCCGTTTAATTTTTTCCTGAACACTGGCAGAAGCGATTGCTTCCCCGTTGAATCGTTTGATAGAGCTGTTAAAAAAATATTTTAATTCAAAAATGCCCTGTGGCGTATGGGTATATTTATTAGTTGTTACCCTGCTGATTGTGGATTCATGCATGCCTATATCTTCAGCAACATCTCTTAAAACCATTGGTTTAAGATGAGTAATTCCATGCTCAAAAAAATTCCTTTGAAATTTGAGAATACTTTCCATTACTTTATAGATCGTTTTCTGACGTTGATGAATGCTTCTGATAAGCCAGGCTGCGGAGCGTATTTTCTCCTGAATATATTCTTTAGCCTTGCCTGATGTTTTTTTTTCTTTTAAAATTGTATTTTTATAAAATGAATTAACACGCAATTTCGGCATACCATCATCGTTTAAAACAATAACAAAATCGTTTTCTGTTTTATAAACATAGATATCCGGATTAATATATTGCGGCTCTTCACTACTGAACTGACGGCCGGGTTTAGGCTCTAAAGTCTTGATAATTTCAACCGCTGCCACCACATCTTTAATGGAAATATTCAAAGCCGAGCAAATTGCTTTATAATTTTTATTTTCAAGATGTTTAAGATGGTTAGTAATAATATTTTCCAGATGACTGTTTTCAAGACCCAAATGGCGTATTTGAATAAGAAGACACTCACGTAAATCACGGGAACAAACACCTGTTGGTTCAAATGTTTGCATCAGGACTAAAACATTTTCAACTTTTTCTATTGAAACTCCGGAAATATCGGCAATTGCCTCTGTTGTGGTCACCAGATAACCATCTTTATTTAAGTTGCCGATGATAAGGCTGCCTATCTCTTTATTTTCCGGGCTCGGCGAAGTCATCAGTAGCTGCCATAAGAGGTGATCACTCAAAGATTCCTTTTGAGCTATAAAAGCTTCATATTTAGGAGTTTCTTTGCTTTCCCTCTCATAGCCGGTTCTTCCAGGCGAGTTATATTCATCAAGATAATTGGTCCAGTCTATATCATCATTGATCTTTTCTTCAATAGTAACTTCTTTTGTTTTTCCGGGATCAGCCGGCTGTTGTTCAAATTGATCGGTTTGCTGATCTTTTGGCGGTGCTTCCTGAAGTTCTTCAAGGGCAGGATTTTCTTCAAGTTCCTGACGGATAGTATCCATCAGCTCCAGTCTGGAAAGCTGAAGGAGCTTTATTGCCATCTGAAGCTGGGGGGTCATGATCAGTTGCTGAGTTAAGCGCAATTGCTGTCGAAGTTCTAATGCCATTTTATAATGTAAATTCATCTCCCAAATAGATACGTTTTGCTAATTCACTTGAAGCAATTTTTTGCGGTGAACCTGACTCAATAATCTTGCCGTCGTTTAAAATATATGCTTTATCGCAAGCTCCAAGTGTTTCCCTTACATTATGATCGGAAATTAATATTCCGATATTCCGCTTTTTTAAATGAGCTATGATTTTTTTTATATCAATCACTGCCAGCGGATCAATCCCTGCAAATGGTTCATCCAGTAAAATAAAAGAGGGCTGGGTAGCCAGTGCTCTGGATATTTCCAGTCGCCTTCGTTCTCCTCCTGAAAGCAGACACGCTTGCTGATCAACCAGATGCCCAATGCCCAATTCATCAAGCAGCCTGACGGCGCGCTCTTCCCTCTCAACACGGGATAATCCCATTGTCTCAAGAATCGCCATTATATTTTGCCTGACCGTAAGCTTTCGAAAAATGGATGCTTCCTGAGGTAGATAGCCAACTCCTAAACGAGCCCTTTGATACATCGGGTATTGGGTAATATCTGTTTCATTTAGCAGTATCTTTCCGTCATCCGGCTTGATCATGCCGATAGTCATATAAAAGGTTGTTGTTTTACCCGCTCCGTTGGGTCCCAGCAAACCGATTACCATACCGCTGTCAACATTCAGGCTGATCGAATTTACAACCTTACGACCTCGATAAATTTTAACCAGATTATGAAGAGCCAGTCTGTCCATTAACCCAGCATTTTCATTAAGATTATCCTGAAAAATGGTTGCATCCCTTATTCAGACGCTGATTTAAAATTCAGGCCATCCCCGTTAGAGTAAATTACAGCTTCAACCCGCTTATTTTCTCCGCGCTCGACTTTGATTTTGCCGGAATCCTGATAAAAGGTAATTTTATTTCCGCTGATAAAGTCCTTATCACTGATGATTTTTGATCCCGGCCCATTTAAGATCAATATTTTATATCGGGGTTTATATACTGCTAATTCAGTAACTGCAACCCTGTTATCAATTTTAATTTCAACATTGCCCCTGGCATGAATCTCTTTAATTCTATCTGTTGAAGTTGATTTGCTTTGTTTATTAATATCCTGCAAAAAAACTTTAATTATATTGGCCGAAATAATGACATC
>JASFBJ010000474.1 GCA_030149585.1 Desulfobacterales bacterium
GATGCCATGTATCGTAGCAAGGCGCTTGGCAAGGACACAATAACTATGAGCTAACTCATCGATTATTTCGTCCTTCTTCCTTATCCTTGCTGACTATTTTTATAAGAATAGAAATACTGGAAAATATTTAACATGATTACATTACTTGATTATGGTGCCGGCAATGTTCGAAGTGTAATAAATGCTATTGAAAAACTTGGTGAAACTATTTTATTTGTTAAAACTGCGGATGATATTCTGGCAGCTGATAAGCTGGTTTTCCCAGGAGTCGGCAGTTTTGGCTCCATGATGCAGATTCTTGCTCAGAAAAACTATATTGCTCCTTTAAAAGAGTATCTTTTGTCGGATCGGCCTTTTTTGGGTATATGCCTTGGTTTGCAGGCCTTATTTGAAAATAGCGAAGAAGCCCCGAATGTTAAGGGACTGGGAATTATTTCAGGCACGGTTAAACGTTTTAAAATTGATCTGGCTGTGCCTCATATTGGTTGGAATGGTTTAAAAATCAAGCAGCCGGCTTCTGTTTTTAATGGCTTGAACGGGAAAGAAAAATTTTATTTTGTTCACTCCTATTATGTGGTGCCAAAAAGTCCTGATACAGTATTAAGTACTACCACATATGGAATTGATTTTGTCAGCAGTGTTAAAAAAGGCAATATTATAGCAACTCAGTTTCATCCTGAAAAAAGTGGTCAGGCCGGCCTGTTAATTTTAGATAATTTTTTAAGATCCAGCTCTGAACCAAAAATTCCAATATCGATTACAGGCCCTACCAAACTAACCAAAAGAATTATAGCCTGCCTGGATGTACGTTCCAACGACCAGGGAGATCTGGTGGTTACCAAGGGTGATCAATATGATGTGCGTGAAAGCGGCGTTGTGCGTAACCTTGGAAAGCCGGTTGAGTTGGCCCAAAGATATTATGAAGATGGAGCAGATGAGATTACCTTTTTAAATATTACCGGGTTCAGAGATTTTCCGCTTGAAGATATGCCGATGATTCAAGTGTTAAAACAAACCTCGAAAAATGTATTTGTTCCATTAACAATCGGGGGCGGAATCAGAGATTATACTGATAAAAATGGCCGGCACTATACAGCTCTTGAAGTAGCTGCTGAATATTTTCGATCAGGGGCTGATAAAATTTCGATTGGTAGTGACGCGGTTTTTATTGTAGAGGAGTATCTGAAAACTCAAAAAAAAACCGGTCAAAGTTCTATTGAGCAGATTTCTAATGTTTATGGTAACCAGGCCGTAGTTATCTCCATTGATCCCAAACGGGTTTATGTTTCCTCTCCTGAGAGTACAAACCATTTTGTTATCAAAACCAGCCAAAAAGGACCGGAAGGTGAGAGATATTGCTGGTACCAGTGCACAGTTAAGGGCGGAAGGGAGGGGCGAGACCTGGATGCTGTCACTTTGGCAAAGGTTTGTGAAATTCTTGGAGCTGGTGAAATTTTACTTAACTGTATTGATAGAGATGGAACCAATTCCGGTTTTGATATTGAACTTATCAGCGCTGTAAAAAATGCAGTCACAATTCCGGTGATTGCCTCTTCCGGGGCAGGGTGCGAAGCGCATTTTCTGGAAGTATTTACCAAAACCAGGGCTGAGTCCGCTCTGGCTGCCGGGATTTTTCATCGAAAAGAGGTTCCTGTCTACAAGGTAAAAGACTATCTAAAAGACAGCTTGCCCATTCGACTGGTGTCTGGAAAATGATCTGAATTTAACTTCTTCTATCCCATTGGGAAAAAACCATGAGTATAATAACAACTTTGATTGATTTTCTGAGCAGCAAAACGGGATTTTTTTCACAGACATTTAATCGACCCATGAAAGCGGTCATAGCTATAGTTGGGGCTGTACTGGTCTGGTTTATTTTAAAAATGCTGATCGCAATTTTTGAAAAAAAAGCCTTAAAAATTAAATTTATTCAGATACAACCGGATATTATTAAGATATTTCGCAAGGT
>JASFBJ010000220.1 GCA_030149585.1 Desulfobacterales bacterium
TGGATTTGCATATTTCGGAATTGGCCGGCCCCCGGTAAAATTACAGAAATAATTAAGAACGAGGACGAAATAACATCCACAAGTAGGCGCACAGATTAATGTCTATCTTAGCGCTGAATCGTCAATTTATCGTTTATAGCACACAATGCGATGTTTGAGGAAATCAGGGACAGGGCTATGAAAGTTTTTCCGGTCCGGTTGCATTCAGAAGTGTTTTTCTTTATGATTGATTGCATTGTTAAATTGTTGGTAAGTCAAGACACCATCAAGAAAATAAAAGAAGAATAGTTGGGGCAAGAGAAAAATCTACATAACATGGCAGAAAATAGCCTGTATTCGCGCCAAAAGTTTACGAAAAATAAATCTCTGAACACCCTGTTTTCAAGGATAGACCATGTGGGCGAGAATTGCTGGACTAAGTGTAATGTGACACCTTTTTTTTTCTGAAGATGAGGAGGCCAAACAATGAAGACTTATCAATTTGAATCAGTCATTGAAGACAATGGGATTATTGTACTCCCTGAACAAATGAAATCCTTACACAAACATCGAGTCAAACTCATTCTGATTGATTTGGACACGTTTCCACCCGATCCTGTGCAGCAATTAACCCAAATTACCCAGAAATATCTTGCCATAACGGATGAAGCTGACTTGTCGATTTCAGACATCTACACGCAACGGGAGCAAAGTTATGAACGAACCTTTGTGTTTGATTGATACCGATATTTTTAGTTATATTCTCAAGCGGATGGAACCTGCATATCATCGAAGCCGCGAGTATTTACAGCAACATCACCGTTTTACCACCAGTTGTCTAACTTATTATGAATGTTTTCGCGGATATAAAGCCGTTGGTGCGACAAAGCGATTGCAGGTTTTTAAAGAATATCTCATGTTGACCGATATCTTGTATCTTGATCAACCAATCTTGGACAAAGCCGCCGAAATATATGGAGTTCTCAAGCCAAAAGGCATTTTTCCAGGAGAATTTGATGTGCTGATTGGCGCGACCGCCTTGACGTACAAGATGGTTGTGGTAACCAATAATGAAGACCATTATGAGGGGATGAAACGCCATTTCTCATTAGAAGTGCGGAATTGGATGAAGAAGCCAGAGAATCATGAAGCGTAAAATATTATCCATTACAATCACAAAGAAGCGCACAGATTTAGGTTTGTTCGATATACCCGATCTAAAATTAGGTACAAAAGTTGCAGGAATAGCGAGCTATTTCAAGATTTTTGTGCCTATTTCAGATCAGGCAGATCGGGCAAAGATGGCCTGAAGCTGTGATGCATAGTTGGGGAAGTTATTTTGTCCTCGTTCCTTATCTGATAATCTATAGAAGAAATTACATTTAGAGGCTAATATGACAAATACAAAATTTTCAGTTGAAACATTGAAAGTCAATCCGGAAAAAGAAGTAGATAAAATCATTGGACAAATTCGGAGATTATTGACTACCAGGCTTAAACGCCGTGGACTGGTTGTTGGAGTTTCAGGAGGTATTGACAGCAGTGTTTCCCTTGCCCTGGCTTCAAAAGCTATCGGCCCTGAAAAGGTTTTGGCTTTGCTCATGCCTGAGCGCGATTCTGCTGATGAAACATTGGATCTTAGCACCCTGGTGGCGGATCATTTTAAAGTGGAAAAAATTCATGAAAATATTTCAGAAATTTTAAAGGCAGTTGGATTTTACAGCAGATATGATAATGCTGTCAGACAGGTTATCCCGGAATATAATGAAAATTGGAAATCCAAAATTATAACTCCCAATATAATTGAAACAAAAGGATTTAGTCTGTTTTCAATTGTGGCTAAGCCACCGGAAGGTGAAATTATAAAGAAGCGTTTACCGCTTAAGGCATATCTTGAAATTGTCGCTGCTACAAATTTTAAACAGCGAACCCGGAAAATGCTGGAGTATTACCATGCTGACAGAAAAAATTTTGCTGTTATTGGAACACCTAACAGGCTGGAGTATGACCAGGGATTTTTTGTGAAACTTGGGGATGGCGCTGCCGATATTAAACCCATAGCCCATCTTTATAAAACCCAGGTTTATGAGCTGGCAAAATATCTCGGCGTTCCTGAAAAGATCAGAAAACGCCCGCCAACAACCGACACATATTCACTGCCTCAGGGGCAGGATGAGTTCTATTTTTCTTTACCCTATGAGAAGATGGATCTTTGCCTCTACGGCAAGAATAACAACCTGGCTATTGAAGTTGTTGCAAAGGCACTGGACTTAACAATAGAACAAATAAAACGTGTTTACGATGATATTGACACAAAACGCGTTACCACCCGTTATCTGCACCTTTCACCGCTTTTGATAGAAGATGTCGGGGAAATCACTGTTTACTAATAAAACAGCTTACTAATAAAACGGTTTACTAATAAAATTGATTTTTAAAAAAGAAAAATATCAGGGATAATATGAGCGATATAAAAAGCAAAATTAAAGAATTTATAATCGACAATTTTTTATTTGGAGATGCTGACGGCCTTAATGATGAAACCTCTTTTCTGGATGAGGGGATCATTGATTCAACAGGTATTCTTGAACTGGTTAATTTTTTGGAAGAAGAGTTTTCCATAGCAGTTGATGATGAAGAACTGATTCCTGAGAATCTTGATTCAATAAAGAATGTGGCAGCCTACCTGGAACAAAAGATCAAGGCATAGAAAATCAGATGATTTTACCAGCCTGCACCCATATTCATCATTTTCTGGAAAACAGCGCTTTGCGTCTGCCTGATAAAGTTGCCCTGATTCACGATGGAACTCGCGCCACTTATGCTCAAATCAATAATGCTGCCAATTGCCTGGCCAACTGGCTGATCAATAATAAAGTTTTTCCCGGGGACCGGATTGTTCTTCTTTTGGAAAATTCTCTTGAGTATGCTGTTGGTTATTATGGTATTTTAAAATCAGGGGCTGTTGCAGTGCCTTTGAGTACTGATATTAAACCTGATGCTTTAAATTATTTTTTGTCTGAGATAGAGCCCGCAGTAATTATTTCAGCCAAACGCTTTGTACGTCTATTTAAGGCAGCAGATAGCATAATACTCCAAAAATCAAAAATTCTGATTAAAAATTATTCGGCAATATTAAAATCTTCAGGCCTGAACTCTTCCAGTATAGATGTGTCGGACTTTGATGAATTGATTTCTCAAGACCTGAAAGATAATCCAAAAATCAAAATTTTTGAAAATGCTCTTGCATCTATTATTTATACTTCCGGTTCCACAGGCAAACCAAAGGGAGTAATGCTTTCGCATAAAAATATTGCCACCAATACTGCTTCAATATGCCAATATCTTCAATTAACTGAAAAAGAAATTCAGATGGTGGTTTTGCCGTTTTTTTATGTGATGGGTAAATCTTTGATTAACACTCATTTCGCGGTTGGCGGAACAGTTGTTTTAAATAATAAATTTGCCTTTCCAGCGGCTGTTATAAATCAGATGATAGAAGAAAAAATAACCGGTTTTTCAGGCGTTCCTTCAACCTATGCCTATCTTCTTCACCGCTCACCACTTGCAAAAAAACGTGATCAATTACAATCCTTGAGATACTGCTCCCAGGCCGGCGGGCATATGGCATTGGCAGTAAAAAAAGCTCTGCGCAGAGCATTGCCCGACAAAACAGATATTTATATCATGTACGGGGCAACAGAAGTTGCCGCGCGACTGACTTTTCTTGAGCCAAATAGATTTGCAGAGAAAATCGATTCCATCGGCAAACCAATTCCAGGCAGCAAAGTGAAACTACTTGATAAAAAAGGGCATGATGTGGAGCCTGGCCAAAAAGGAGAAATTATTGCCTCTGGTGATAATATTATGCAAGGATATTGGAAAGATGAAATCGCAACAGCAAAGGTGCTTGATGATAAGGGCTATCATACCGGAGATCTGGCTTATCAGGATCAGGAGGGGTTTTTATATATTAAAGGGCGTAAAGACAGTTTAATTAAAGTGAGCGGCCATAGAATTAATCCCCAGGAGATAGAAGATATCATGCTGGCAACCGGATTATTCATTGAGGTTGCAGTGCTTGGTCTTCCGGATAATTTATCAGGCAACAAGCTTGTGGCTGTTATAGTTCCTGAAAATGGGGATTGCACTGAAAAGAGAGTTTTTGAAGCATGCGCAAAAAAATTGCCCAAATATAAGATGCCGGCAGAAATAAAGATGATTCGGGCCCTACCCAAAAACGCCAGTGGTAAAATTGATCGCAGCAGATGTATAGAACTTTTATAAATGAATAACAAAAAATCAATCCTTCTTACAATTGACGTTGAAGACTGGTTCCAGGTTGAAAATTTCAAGCCATGGATTCCTTTTTCTTCATGGACTGATTATAAACTGCGTGTAGAAAAAAATACTCACAACCTTCTCAACCTTTTTGACACATGCAGTTCAACTCATAACTCAATTCAAACAACATTTTTTATTCTTGGCTGGGTAGCAAAAAAACTTCCTCAGCTTGTTCTGGAAATACAGTCCAGGGGCCATGAAGTAGCATCCCATGGTTATTATCATAACCGCTGTGATCAACAAATATTCAGCGATCTGAAAAAAGACCTGGAAAACAGTAAAAAACTTCTCGAAGATATTACAGGCAGCCCGGTCATTGGATACAGGGCCCCAAGCTTTGCAGTTAATAACGATATTTTAAAGCTTATCGAAGATTGCGGTTATCTTTATGATTCCAGCTATAATTCTTTTAGTCTGCACGACCGCTACGGAAGCCTTGATCTATCAAAAAGCATTAAAAAACAGGCAGCATATCGGTTATCTGAAAAATTTTATGAAATACCGGTAAGTAATTTAAAACTTAAAACCAGGAACATGGAACTTCCCTGGAGTGGCGGCGGTTATTTTCGGCTGATACCCCTGGGACTTTTCACAGCAGGAGTTAATATTATCCTGAAGCGAAATAATGCCTATATATTTTACATGCATCCCTGGGAGATAGATCCGGATCAGCCAAAAGTAGATAATGCCCCTGCATTTTTTAAATTTCGGCATTATCTTAATTTAAAAAGCACAAAAAAAAAGCTGTTCAAATTTATTAAAAAATTCAAGCAGCATAAATTTATAAGCTGCAGTGAATATATAAATCACCAATTTCATTAGAGCTCGGCTCATTAGGGGCTCTGAAAAAAAACTATATCATCCCAAACCGCCCTGGCTATTTGCAGGAAAAAATTATATGAAAAAACTTCCAATTGGAATACAAACCTTTGCTAAAATAAGGCAGGGTAAGTTTTACTATATTGATAAAACCAGGCTGGTAAAAAAACTTGCAGACAGCGGTGAATACTATTTTCTGTCGCGTCCCCGCCGATTTGGAAAGAGCCTTTTTCTTGACACATTAAAGTCTGCTTTTGAAGGAAAAAAAGAATTATTTAAAGGTTTATACCTTGAAAATAATTGGGACTGGGAAACAAAATATCCTGTCATAAAGATAAGCTTTGGCGCAGGTATTTTCCGTAACAGGACAGAGCTTGACCAAACCTTTGAGGCAATGTTTTTGAGATGGGAGGAAAAATTTAATCTTAAATTAGCGGGTATCAATTATAAAGAAAACTTTAAAGAACTAATAGAAAAGCTTTATCATATTTATAATCAAAAAGTAGTAATTCTAATTGACGAATACGACAAGCCCATTCTTGATTATTTGATATCCGATCCAGCCGGCAAATCAAAACATCAGGATGCATTATATTATTCCCTTGAAGCAGGTGACCCTGAAAAACTGCATTCTGCTATTAAATCTTTGTTTGCATCTATTCCGTATAATAACTTTTCCAAAAGCAGAATTCATGAATATGAAGGTTATTATGCCTCTGTGATTTACAGCTATTTTGCCGCTCTTGGGATTGAACTGACAGCAGAGGATGTAACCAACAAAGGCAGGATTGATTTAACTCTAAAATTAGATGACAAGATTTATATAATTGAATTCAAGGTATCTGAAGATTCGGGTAATGAGAAGAGCCTGCCTCTTCAACAAATAAAATCAAGAGCCTACAAAGAAAAATATGCAGACAAAAATAAATCAATTTATCTTATAGGAATGATCTTCAGCAAAAAAGGCAGAAATATCAGCTCCTTTGAATGGGAATAAGCTTGATGAAACCACAGATCCACCATCTTGGAGCAGAATACTGTGTCACAGGCTCATGTC
>JASFBJ010000221.1 GCA_030149585.1 Desulfobacterales bacterium
CTTTATTTCGTTGAAACCGGAGAGCTTCGGCTCCATAAAAGGCATTTCTAACCTGCCTGGCCAGATCGTTTAAAGTCAGGCCAAGACTCGCTGCAGCCGGTTTCAGCTTAAGCTGTAATTCCTGTTTGCCCAGTAAAAAACTGTCTTCAATATCAAAAACCCCGCTGAACTTTCCAAGCTCATTTTTTAAAGTTTCAGCAGCGTCTATCAATTGATCATAATTATTGCAGGAAAGATGAATTTCAATTGGATTGCCCCCGCTGTGAAGCTCACTTTTAAAAGTTATTGCTTTTGCGTCTGGAATAACACCTGCTTTATCCCGCCAAAGGTTGCTCAATTTTCGGGAACTGATCTTTCTATGTTCGCCATCTAATAGTTGAATCCAGATTTGGGCAAGATGGCTGCCGCTGCCAAGCGAAGATCCACGGCGGCCGGTCTGGGAGCCGATAAGAGAGATACTGTGGACAAGTAAGGGCTTTGCATCGGCAGGGCGCTTTTTATCCAGATGGGTCAACAGATCATTTGCAGCTTTTTCAAGACCGGCCACAACTTCCATTGTACGATTTTCAGGAGTTCCGGTTGGCATGGTAATCAGACATTCTAAAACATCACCTTCCACTTTGGGGAAATAATTAAATTTGATCCAGCCTGCCCGCCAGATACCAAAAGTCAGCAATAGCAGGACAATGCCTGCGGATACAAAAGCATAGCGCCACTGAATACAAAAATTAACCAGCCATGTATATGGTTTTGCGATAATCCAGGCCAGACCCAGTGCCGATATTTTTTGAGGTTTTTTTTCAGCAGATATTGAGCTAACCGCCTTGCTGCGCGCCAGATGGGCAGGCAGGATAAACAAAGATTCAATCAAGGAGCCGATCAGCACAACAATTACTACCAAAGGAATATTGACTATCAACTTTCCCATGGTACCACCGGTTTTCAGCAATGGAAAAAATGCTATAATACTGGTAAGTACTGAAAAAATAACCGGGCGACCAACTTCCAGGGTGCCCTGTACTGCCGCTTCATAGGCTCCCATTCCATTTTCCTGAATGCGGAAGATATTTTCACCAACTATAATCGCGTCATCAACCACAATGCCCAAAACCATGATAAAACCAAACAGCGAGATCATATTGATCGAAACATCAAGCCAGGGGAGAATCGACAGACCGGCCATAAAACTAACCGGAATCCCCAAAGTTACCCAGAAGGCCAGCCGTAAATTCAGGAAAAGACCCAGCAGAATGCTGACCAGTAACAGCCCTAATAGCATATTTTTAATCAGCAAATGCAAACGGCTGCGCAGGATTTTGGACATATCCGCAAAATGGGCTACTTCTACGCCGGCCGGCAGATCTGGTTTGAGCGAGTTAATATATTTTTTGACTGTATCGGCAACTTCAAGAGCATTTTGGTCAGCCACCCTGAACACATTGATTATGGCAGCAGGCTTACCCTTAAAACGGGCATATAGATCAACATCTTCAAAGCCCTCACTAATTTGGGCAATTTGTCCAAGTAGAACCTGACTCCCGTCCAGATTAGTAATAATTGGAATATTGAGGTAATCCAGGGCAAAATAGCGGCGGCCCTTGGTTCGGATCAAAACTTCTCCTCTGGAGGTTTTGATGCTCCCTGCAGGCAAATCAAGGCTGCTGCTGGCCACTGTTCCAGCTACGTATCCTAATGTCAGATTATAATGCTGGAGAGTTTTTTCAGCAATTTCAATATGAATTTCATTAGCGCGAAGTCCTGAAACTTCGGCCAGGGTTATACCCGGCAAATTGGTCAAATCGTCTTTGATCTGTTGAGCCAGGTTTTTGAGTGTGTTTTCCGGGACCTGGCCGAATATTGCCAGGTTAATTACCTGAGATCGCCGTGTAATTTCCCGAATTATTGGTTTCTCAGATTCTTTGGGCAATGTTGTTAAACGATCCACCTGGGCTTTGACCTCATCCAGCAGAGTTTGCATGTCCCAGCCCTTTATAACTTCAATAATAATACTGCCGTACCCTTCACGAGCAGTAGAATCAATCCGTTTAATGCCCGGCAGGCCGGCAATTTTTTCTTCGATTTGGCGAATAACAGCCTCTTCCACCTCAGATGGCGAGGCTCCGAAATATACAGTGCTGATGGATATCTTATCAAGAGCTGTTTCCGGAAAAACTTCCAGTTTGATTCTCATTCCCGTGAATACCCCTGCCAGGAGCAAAAATATCATCAAAAGATTGGCAGTCACATGATTCTCAGTGAACCAGGCAATAGCTCCTTTCATTATTTGCTCTCCCTTTTAACAGCTACACTGCGAACCAGCATGTTATTACTAACTGTTTTAATGGGGGAGACAACAACCTGTTCTCCATTATTTAATCCACTTTGAATAATAACTTTATCATTGGAAAGCCTGGCAATTTTGACTTTTCTAAACTCAAGCCGCTGGTTTTTATCAACAACCCAGACAATCTGATCAGGATGAAGGGCTGAGCGTGGAATCTGGACAACATTTTTCAGAATATGTCCCATGATAATAACCTGGGCAAACATGCCGGGTGCCAGGGGTGGTTTTTTAGCATACGGGTTTTTTATCCTGACGACGACCTTGATCATGCGGGTTTTTTCATCAATTTTTCCAAGTGCCCGCACGACCTGACCGTTCCAGGAAATCTGTCGACCGGCCATTTCAATCTGAATCAGGGCATTATTCTTGGTTTGTCCGCCTTGTGTAAAACCAGGCACATTAAACCAGTATAGATCATCAATAGCCAGAGGAAGCTCAATTTCGACTGCTGAAATTGAAAACAGGGTAGCCAAAGGCTGGCCAGGAGTAATATACTGCCCAAAATCAACTTTTTTATTGCTTATACGGCCATCAAAAGGGGCTGTCAGGCGAGTTCTATTCAGTTGAAGCCTGGCCATTTCAAGATTTGCCTGAAAAGCTTCAAAACTGGCCAGCACTGCCGCTAATTGTGGTTTTTTAGCTACAAGCGGCGGCGGCAGAGTATCAGGGTGAAGCAATTTCCACTCTTTTCGGGCAATTTTCGATTCTTCCAACGCAAGCTGAAATTTGCTTTCAGCATCTATAACTTTGGCCTTGGCAAGGGTTATGGCAATCTCATAATCAGCAGGATCAATTTGCAATATCTGCTGACCTTTTTTAAAAGCTCCTCCATTGACAAAAAAAGGAGCTGTCTGGATGATTTTGCCCCCTACCTGGGATATTAACTGAATCTCTTTAACTGGTTTTACATTTCCTTGCCCCGTGATATTTATTTGCTGATCCCTTAGCTCTACAGTTATGACCTGAGCTATGGGGTAAGATGCTTTTTTTTTGACCCGGTTTAGTTTGGGTTTGCTTGCAACCAGCGCCTTATAGGCCATAGCTCCGGCTGCCAGAAAAATTATGATAATTACCAGGTGTAAAAATTTCATCTTTCGGGTTTGCATATTCTTAATCCAGTTTGAAATTTTAAAAAAAAATTGTTCGGAATTATACCGGAATTATACCAAAATTATAATTGACACGAATATCAATATATCTGCGCTTCTTTATGATAAGGGTTTTGCCCAGCCCCCGCCCAAAGACCGATACAGGCCAATCCGGTTTGCTAAAATAGCAAAATCCACGTGGATCAGATCTTTTTGTGCTCCAAATTTGGCATGCTGAGCCTCGAGAACAGACAGATAACCAATAAGACCTCTTTCATAGCGATCCCCTGCCACCTGCAAAGTGGCCCTGGCCTCTGCCAGATATTTTATGATCAGCCCCCGCCGTTCCAGCAGTAGTTTGCGGCTTAAAAGAGCCCCTTCAACTTCAGCAAAGGCCTGCAGTACAGTTTGGGCATATTCAATAAGGCCCTGTTCATAAAGTGCCCTGGATGCTTTTTCAACAGCTTTAAGTTTCCCGGCATCAAAAAGGGATTGACTTAATCCAAGAGCCATTGACCATAATTGATTTTGAGGTTGAAATAGATCTTTAAGAGCTTCACTGGAATAACCAAGATTTGCAGTTAAGGCAATTCTGGGGAAACGGCCGGCCCTGGCAACACCTATACCGGCATTAAGGGACTTTAGCCTGGCTTCAGCCGCTCTTATATCCGGCCGACGGGTTAATAGATCAGAAGGCAGACCTGATGGAACCGGGCTAAAAATTTTCATATAATCTTTCGGCTGCCGGCGAGCCTCCCAGGTATCTGGATAACATCCGGTAAGTACAGCCAGATGTTGCTGATTTAGTCCAAGCTCTTGTTTAAAAGCAGGCAGTCCGGACTTAGCCAAAGCCAGAATTCTTCGAGCCTGGCGCACATCCAGGATTGAAGTGAGCCCGTGCTCATAGCGGGTTTCCACCAGAGCCAGACTCTTTTGATAGGCCTCAATGCTTTTAGTCAGAACTTGAATTTGACGTTCTAAAGATTCGATTTTCAGATAAAGGCTGACTGTTTCAGCAATAATGCTTTGCAGAATTACCAGATAATTTTCTTTAGTCTGCATTAATTCTGCCAGGGCAGCCTCTTCTGCTCTGGCCAGTTTCCCCCACAGGTCAATTTCAAAAGACGCGGGCAGGGATAAGCTATATGTGTCCTGGGTTTGATAATTGCGCTCTTTGGTTAAAGGATGGGTGGTTGTAAAGCCCTGATGCTGGCCCTGCGCCTGTAAATTAAGGCTGGGCAGCCGATCAGCGCGGGTCTGGACAAAACGGGAACGAATTTGAATAATTTGTTTTGCGGCTTTTTTGATGTTCAGATTATTTTGCAGGGTTTTGGCAACTAATTGATCAATTACAGGATCATCAAATTCTTGCCACCAGTTGCCTTTGTCTTTCGCAAAAACTGTTTGAATATCTGATGGTTCAACCTGTTGAAAGGTTGCAGGAGTTTTAAACGGCAATAAAGGTCGCTGATAATCCGGTCCCATCTTAACGCAGCCTGATAAAAGGCTGATAAATATTCCGGCAAGCAGCAAAATTGATAATTTTCGAGCAATAAGTAATATTTGTGTCATAAATTACAGGCTCATTGGAGTTGGCCTTAATTAATATTTTTAATAAAGTTTTCAAAACTTGTAATTTTTTTTAAAATATGTCAATTCATGGAATCTTTATCAAATTCCAGGCAAAAGTTTGTATAACTAATCATATATTTATTAAATGTAAAGGAAAAGCCAATGAAAAAAGAAAAATTAATTATCAGTATTATTTTATTATTATTCTGGATTCAGCCAAGGACATTCGCCCAAGTCCGATAATTTTTTCTATTTTTGTAATTTTTTAATTTCTATTGATTTATTTAAGGAGAGTAGTGGTATGAAATCAAGATTAGCCTGGCTGATAACATTTTGCCTTATTATTTTTTTGGCGGTTCCAACAATGGTAATTGGCCAAAAAGAGAGCATTGAAAAAAATCCGGTTGTTCTTTTAAAAACTTCTTTGGGAGATATTCAGATAGAACTATTTGCCAAAGATGCCCCCCTGACAGTGGCTAATTTTATTGGTCTGGCTGAAGGCGCCAAAGCCTTTACAGATCCGGTAAGCAAAGAGCTGGTAAAGCGGCCCTTTTATGATAATCTTATTTTTCACAGGGTGATTAAAGACTTTATGATCCAGGGAGGCTGTCCTTTGGGCAGCGGTCAGGGCGGACCAGGCTATAAGTTCGGCGATGAAATTGATGCAAAAGGATTGGGGCTTGACAAGCTCATGGCTGTTGACCCTGAAAAAGGGCCCCATCCCTATTTGGCGATTCGCAGCCAGGCCGACTTTCAGCGAGCTATTCTTGCTCCTTTATTTAAAAGCCTGAATATAAAATCGCAAGAGGACATGGATAAGCGTAAAGGCGAAGTAGAAGCCAAAATGAAAACCATGACGGTTCAAGAGGCTTTTGAAAATATGGGCTATAAATACAGTGATAAAGGATCTGCTTATCCTCTTAAGAGAGGAGTTTTGGCAATGGCCAATGCAGGCCCCAATACCAATGGTTCCCAGTTTTTTATAAATCTGGCAGATACACCCTGGCTAAGCGGCAAACACACGGTGTTCGGCAAAGTGATCAAGGGTATGGATGTGGTTGATAAAATCGGCCGGATAGAAGTAGGCAAAGGAAGCAGACCTTTAAAGGATGTAAAAATTATCTCAATTAGAAAAGTGCAGAAAAAATAAGCCGGCTGGCTTTATTTTCAGCAGAGAT
>JASFBJ010000037.1 GCA_030149585.1 Desulfobacterales bacterium
GAGATTTTATTCATATATCTAAGGCACGAGAACAAAATAAGTTTATCAATAAGTTTATCAATAAGTTATTTTTAAAATAAGATTTACGAAACTTTCCTCTTCCTTAATTTTATAACCCCCTTCCACTCCAATCTCAAGCGGAACCAGGGCTAAAATACTGGTTTTGGCGGAAATAGATCCTCCAATAGTTGAACGTGCCCTGTCAGCCCAGTCCTTGCCATCAAAATCATGATCCCAGCCAGCTCCATAATCAAAAAAAACAGAGCCTTTAAGCACACTAAAATGGATAAAACTGAGCCCAGGACCACGATCAGGATACCAAAAAGGAAAATGGTACTCTGCTGAAGTAAGAAGATTTTTTCTTAAATTAATACCGCCTTCTGGATCATCCCCGCTATAACCTCTTGGAATACTGCCTGTTTTATCATAATATAAAAAACCGCGCTGATTCTGATAATTAAGGTTGAGCTGAAAACCATGATGCTTGAAAAGACTTGGAATATTCTGTTTGATTGAAAAAATCCGGTTATGGCCTGGAAGCTCGCCTCCAAATTCAGCATATGCTTCTTCATGTGAAAAAGAAAACTCATGCCCCCATTGAGGAATCATATCCCGTCTAATGGAATCCGGCAATATACTTAGTGTTATTTCAGCAAATGCAGCCATTGACTGATCATCATTGCCAATTGAGATATCATTATTTAAGGTGTCAAATTTTCTAAAGCGGCCGCCTAAACAAAAAGATGAATTAACCGAAAAAGGAAAAATCTGGTTGATAATATCCTGGCGAAAAGCCAGTTCCGCGCCCCTTTCACGAAACCAGTAATCTTTTCCATTACCCAGGGTGTTACCTTCTATGGCACTGTCATAAGCCCTGGAATTTATTACAGGCCAAAATGATTTATTTGTTAAGCTAAGGTCATATCCGGCCCGTAGGGATTTAAAACCATAAAAAACATTGGCCAGATAAGTATTAATTCCAAGGGGATCAGCGCCCATAACGGCGATTCCAGCAACTGTTCCATCTTCATCAATGCTCAGATAGGGCATGTGTATAAAAGGTTTATAGCTGGATAATTGTAATGGATCAGTATCTTCAAAAATGATTTCAGGCTGCAAACGGTTAAGATCAGGGCAATCAAGAGAGGCACCTGCCGAGACATTTATTTCATGACCGGTTTTTGGAGAAAAAGGAATAATGCAGAGACGATTCTGACCGCGATGCAGATTTAAAAATGAGAGCCATTTTCCATCTGGTGAAACTCTTGGCTCGGTAGCGCCGTATAAGACAGAGGTTTGCTGAAATAATTTATTCTCAGAAAGATCCCATGCATAAATATTCCAGATTCCGCTGCGGTTGGAGGCAAAAACCAGAAAATCGTTATTTGGCGCAAAATCCGGATCATTATCCGCTTCAATATCAGATTTAAACAAAGTCTTTGCTGCCCCGCTGGCAGGATCAATTAAAATAATATCTGAGTTTTGACCTGTTTTAACTGCGCTTGCTATAAGTTTACCGTCTGGAGACCAGGTTGGCGCTTCAAAATAAAGACCTGGGCCGGAGATCAGTTGATTAATATTTTTACCAGATGGATCCAATAAAACCAGCTCAGTCCACATTCCATTTCTGCGAACTGCCAAAATGCGGTCAGCGCCAGGATCAAGCACTCCGTTAAAGATATGCTCATCTTTGGTGAGTCGCCGGTGATAACGGGTTGCCGGGTCAAAAATTACAAGGTCGCTGGTGTCAAGATCCCCCCCACCTAAAGGATGATAAAAAGATTCCCCAAATAATAATCGGTCAGCAGGAAAATCTCTTATAGGCAAAAACGGATACAACCGACCGGTTTTTGTCTCTTTAATAATTTGCCCGTTAACAGGTTCAACTTCCAGCAGAGCGGTTTTTTTATCATAACCCCGCCTAAGGGCCTTAATTATATTTTTGCCTGTCCAGCAATGAGAAATAATGCTTTCCATATTATCAGCCAGAATTACCCGTCCAGCTGGAAGATCATCAGACAAAACCTTTTTTTTTCGAAATGCAGCTCGCGTTTCAATATCAGACAGAAATTCCCGATAGAACTGTTTGGGACTCTTTCTGGTCAAATATTTCAAGGCTTTGCGGGTTCCGCGTATTGGGCGGCGAGCCTGGTATCGTCCCAGACGGGCAATGGTATCTTCACCATATGTGCGGTTAAGATACTCAACCATATGATATCCCGCCAGATAAATCCGGTTAGCTGGTGGTGCGTAGGGTGAGGCAACAGCAGCCGCAGATAGAGGCCAGATACCCGGCTTTTCCGTAAAGGACATCATCTGGCCTTCAAATAAAAGACTGCGCCCACGTCCGCCGTTGGTAAACATGGTCTCTGTGTTGGTAGTAATGCCTTCTATCACCCATCCCGGTGAAACCATATTGGAAATTGCCAGGCCTTCGCCGATTACACGGGTTGCCTTGCCATACCAGCCCAGGCGAGTGGTGATATGTGCAAAATGAGTAAATTCATGAGTAAATACCAAATCAATGAGATCTGAATCAGGCCCGCTCCCCTTAAAGCTGTAACGCGGTGTTTCATAAAGGGAGATTCTGTTTGGGAAAATGGTAAAAAAACCATTATACTGATCAGTACCTGGATTAAGAATAATCGGGCAATGGCGCGGCTCAACTTCCAGATAGCCGGTTATATCCCGATATATCTCATCACTTAATGATAATACCCGCTGGGCAAACTGCTCATGGCCTTTTGGATAATAAATGGTAAAATTCTCTGTTTTAATGGCCCTCCATTTCCATGCTGGATTATAACGGGCAAAGGCAGGCAAAGAAACACTGAGCCACAACAAAATAATAGAGATTATAATTCCAGACTTTAACATTTACAAAGCTCCTTATTTAAAACAGATTATAACATAAATTATTTCATTGCAAGGGGGGGGGTATCTGGCGATTACAGCTACAAATTAAGTTCAAAAATAATTATTAAAGCTTGATTTATTTCCCGTATCTTGGAATGCGACAATTTCCCACGAATTCTTACCCCTATGTGTAAGGGTAGTTGTCGCCTCAATTGAACAAAAAAGTTTATAATTTGACAGGGCGATAGAGAGGTCACATGATCACGGAATATTCACAAGAATTCAAAGAATCCATGCTACAAAAAATTTTTTCCAATCCAAATCGATCTGTAGTAAGTTTTGCCGGAGAAGCAAGCATCCCAAGCTCAACGGTAGCAACCTGGGTTAGAAACTACAAAAAGAAAAATGGGACGATAATGGGTCAGAAAAAACGAAAAAAATTATGGTCAGCGGAAAAAAGGTTTGAAACAATATTGCTAACAGCGCCAATGAATGAAGCCGGAAAAAGTGGATATTGCAGGAAACATGGCATATACCCGGCACAACTTAAGGAATGGAAAGAAGACTGCATAGCTGGATGCAGGAATGCTCCAGATAAAAAATATATCAAAGAAGCGAAGGAAAAAGAGCAAAAATATAAGAAAAAAACAATGGCTCTTGAAAAAGAATTGAGGCGAAAAGAGAAAGCATTGGCAGAGGCTGCGGCACTTTTAGTTCTCAAAAAAAAAGTCCAGGAGATCTGGGGGGAGCCAGAGGACGAATGATATCCATTCAAGAAAGAGAAAAAGCGGCATTGATGATCGTGAGCTTAATCGAAAGAAACATTCGCAGGCAAATGGTGCGAAAAGTGAGGTTAAGGTCACCAAATTCGCTATTTATCGATTCCAGTACCTGCTGGACATTGTCTATATTTGAAACATCACAACGAATTGTTTGAATCGGGGGGTATTGTTTTTTAACATATTCCAGAAGTATGCATGAGGTTGTGCTCAAAAAACCGGATATTTCTTTTACCGAGGCCATGCACTCTGGATTTCGTGTTGGCAGGGCTGTTGTGGGAACCATGACAACCACATTACTTTTTGCCTACTCTGGAGGCTATTTGACTGTAATGATGGTTTTTATGGCCCAGGGCGTGCCTTTGATGAACTTTTTCAATCTTAACTACGTGGCCGCAGAAATCTTAAATACTGTTGTGGGAAGCTTTGGTCTTGTTACTGTAGCTCCATTTACTGCCATAACAGGGGCGCTGATCTACACAAAACATAACAGATGATTATTTCCAGGTAAAGCATTATATCATAGACCTCCCTAATATTGACTCAACGAACTACCCCCCTTTATCAATTACAACATTCGGCTATTCCTGTTAAAAGATCTTTTATAATCGGAAAATCCAGTTTGACAAATCGTTATATTTCTTTTATTTAAATCTTCAAATTCAAGACAATTCAGTAATTTTCAAAGGAACTTGTTCATGTACATATTTTTCGGTTTTACCTGAACGCACTTTAATAATTCTGCCCGGGTTAGGTAGACACAGGGTTTGGCCGAAAAACACGCCTATTCTTTTCTATTTATCATCATTTATTTTCATAAATTGATCAGACTCTGTCATATACCATTTTGAAAGAATTTAATGCCTTAACTAAAAATAGTTAAAGGGTATTTTATAGTTTCTGCTCAGGCAGCAACCAAAAAATAAAAATAGGAGGAAAAAATGAGTGAAGATTATACAAGTATGTGGGAAGGTTTGGGATTGGATCTCGCAGGGCATGATGCACTGCTTGAAGTGCTTGGTAACGGTTATCAGGATATTTATCTGGCACAGAAGGATCGGCCTGAAGGTATGGGCTATTTTGATTTTGTGATGAGCGAAGTACACGGCCTGCGCATTAAAGAATTGTTGGACGAAAAGGCGGCCGGTCGCAAGGTGATCGGATCATTTTGTGTATTTGTGCCGGAAGAAATTGTGCAGGCTGCTGATGCCACATTGGTTGGTCTTTGTACAGGGGCTGATTTTGCAATGGACGAGGTGGAAAAATTATTGCCTCGCAATACCTGCTCTCTTATAAAGTCAGCCTTTGGATTTAAATTGGGGAAAGTTTGTCCGTATCTTGAAACTTCAGACATGATTGTGGGGGAAAATACCTGTGACGGGAAAAAGAAGTCTTATGAGACATTAAGCACTCTTGTTCCCAACCTTTATGTAATGGATTTACCACAGGTGAAATCAGCAGAAGCAAGGGCCCTTATGAAGGCTGAATATCTGCGTTTTAAGGGGGCTGTTGAGGATCTCACAGGTATAACCATTGATGCTGCAAGGCTAAAAAAAGGGATTGAGATCGTCAATAATAAACGAAAGGCAATTTACAGGCTGTCAAATTTGCGTAAGGCAGATCCTGCCCCCATTTCGGGTCTGGATGCTTTGCTGGCCAATCAGATCTTTTTTTATGATAATCCTGTACGGTTCACTGAATCAGTAAATAAAATGTGCGATGAACTGGAAAAACGGATTGAAAAAAAAGAAGGTGTATTTCCGGAAAAAGCGCCGCGCATTTTGATATCAGGCTGCCCAATGGCCGTTCCCAACTGGAAGCTCCCCTGGATTATAGAAACGTCCGGCGCTGTTATTGTGGGAGAAGAATCCTGTGTTGGAGAGCGGGGCACCCGCAATCTTACTGATGATAACTGGGATACCGAGGAAGAACTAATGGAGGCCATCGTGGATCGCTATTTCAAAGTGGATTGTGCTATTTTCACACCCAATCCTGATCGGCTTGAGCATATTGAAGAAATGGTCAAAACCTGTAAAGCAGACGGTGTTATCCACTATGGTCTGCAATTCTGTCAGCCCTATCTTATGGAATCAATTCCTCTGGAAAAAGCTCTGGAGGAAAAAAATATCCCAACACTTAGGATTGAGACAGATTATAGCATGGAGGATGTGGGGCAATTAAAGACTCGAGTGGAAGCTTTTGTGGAGATGATTAAATAATAAAAAAAGGGAGTTTTTCATGAGATATGCCGGCATCGACATTGGTTCACGTTCTATTGAACTGGTTGTAGTAGATGATGCAAGTGAAGTGGTTTGCAGCCTTCAGGCAGACACTGGCTTTAATCCTATGGCCGAGGCAAAAAAACTGATCAACGGTGTGAACTATGATCGTATCATTGCAACTGGTTATGGCCGAAACTTATTTGAGATATCCTTTGAAGCGCCGACGGTTACGGAAATCAAGGCTCATGCCAGGGGCGCGTGGACTCTTTTCCCAGGCTCCCAAACTGTGCTGGATATCGGCGGACAGGACAGCAAGGCCATTACGCTGTTTGAAAACGGCAAGGTGAAAAAGTTTGAGATGAACGACCGTTGCGCCGCCGGCACCGGAAAATTTTTGGAGATCATGGCCAGAACATTGGGCTTTAAAATCGAAGTCTTTGGCACAGAAGCGCTTCTGGCGAAAAATGACCTCAGTATTTCGAGCATGTGTACAGTTTTTGCAGAATCCGAGGTCACCTCTTTGATCGCCAAAGGGCAAAGCAGGCAGGAAATCGCCCATGGTTTACATACCAGTGTCATTCGCAGGGCTGCCGGCATGATCAATCGAGTTTCTTCCGAGGGGGATATTGTTTTTACCGGCGGTGTGGCCAAAAATCCATGCATAACCACTCTTTTATCGGAAAAACTGGGCCGCAATGTTCGGATACCTGACGAGCCCGAATTCGTGGGCGCTTTTGGGGCTGCGTTATTGGCATCGGAAATTGATTAACTTTGTAATAATGAGGCAAAATGAAACACGATATTATGAACGAACTGCAGCGGATAATGGAACAAAACATAGCGGACATTGAACAGGCCAAAGCCGAGGGACAATCCGTGATTGGGTTCTACTGCCTTTACTCACCCACGGAAATAGCGGTGGCTGCCGACGCCATCCCTTTGCCGCTTTGCGGCACAAACAACAACCCAATTGCAGCGGCCGAAGAAAAACTGCCGCGCAACCTCTGTCCCTTGATCAAGAGCAGCTTCGGCTTTGCCGTAACCGACACCTGTCCGTTTTTTCAATTTTCAGACATCATCATCGGTGATACCACCTGTGACGGCAAAAAAAAGATGTTCGAATTGCTCTCACGTTACAAGACCACCCATGTGTTGCAGTTACCCCAGAGTCAGGATACAGCCATGGCCTTGTCACTTTGGCGCTCCGAACTGGAACGTTTCAGAAAAATCGTCGAGACGCAAACCGGCGTAGTTATAAATGACGATCGTCTGCGCGCTGCCATTCGCCTCATGAACCGGGAGCGCGGTGCCAGGAAAGCTCTCATGGATGTGAACAAGGACAAACCAGCTCCGCTGGCCGGCTCCCAACTGCTGGAGATCCTGTTTAAAGCTGGGTTTCTTGCGGACAAGAAAAAAGGGATTTCCCTCATGGAAGAGGTGATTGTCGAAACTAAAAACGGGGCGTTTCGGTCAAAAGACTTGAGGGGCGGTAGCCGCAAACGCATTTTGCTCACCGGTGTGCCGGTGGGGCTGGGCAGCGATAAGGTGGTCAAAATCGTGGAGCAAAGCGGCGCCGATGTGGTGGCCTTTGAAAACTGCTCCGGATACAAGCAGGCATTTTTTGTGGACGAGAAAACAGATCCCCTGGATGCCCTGGCCGAGCAATACCTTGCCACGCCTTGCTCGGTGATGAGCCCCAATAACGGGCGTTTTGATTTGTTAAAAGAGATGATTCAAGAGTTTTCCGCAGACGGTGTCATTGATCTTACATGGATGGCCTGCCACACCTATAATATAGAGGCCGTTCGTATAGCCGAGTTCGTACAGGAGACCTTTGGCATGCCAATTTTGCATTTGGAAACCGATTATGCCGAGAGCGACACAGAGCAGCTCCGTGTGCGTATTGAGGCGTATCTGGAGATGCTATAGGTCGGGACATCGTACCACATGCATTGAAACCCACAACCAAATCTCAAGGAGAAAAAATGAAAACAGCAGCAATTCGTTTAACGCTTATTACCGCCCTGGTCTTTCTGTTCAACGCCCCTTTTGCCGGCGCAGGTCCGAAACCGGCGCCGTTGGGCAAGGGCGTAACTATCTGGTTTGATACCGGCGGTCCGGTAGGAGGTCCCTACAACACCATCATCCAGAACGGCGCCGTGCAGGCCGCAGCCGATATGGGATGTGATGTCAAATACCTGTATTCGGATTGGAACCCGGAAAAAATGATCGCGAATTTCAAAACCGCCCTGGCCGTCCGCCCGCCCGGCATCGTTGTCATGGGACATCCCGGAGATGGCGCCTATACGCCCTTCATTCAGGAAGCCATGGCCGCAGGTATCCTGGTCACCTGTGTGGACACTAACCTGCCTAAAACCCTTGAAAAATATAAATCCAGAGGATTCGGTTATATCGGCACCGACCCGGATGTTATGGGTACGGCCCTGGCCAGGGAAGCGCTGGTCCGAACCGGTCTCAAAAAGGGTGACCGGGCTTTCATTTGGGGTTTGAAGCGTCTGGAAGAACGTGGCCGCAGGGCTCGGGCCATGATCCGAACCCTGGAGGAGGCCGGCCTGATTGTGGATTACATGGAGATCAGCCCTGAGGTTGACAAGGACACGGCCATGGGCACCCCCATCATCACCGGTTATCTGGCAAGCCATCCGGACTGCAAGATGATGCTGATCGATCATGGGGCACTGACATCCCAGATGGAGAATTTCCTGAAAGTGGCGGGAGTCAAGCCGGACAAGATTTTCGTGGCCGGTTTTTCCCTGTCGCCGGCCACGGCTACGGCCATTGAAAGTGGATACGTGGATCTGGTTTCGGAGACCCAGCCCTATCTTTTGGGGTATTTATCCGTGGTACAGATTATTTTAACCAAAAAATATGGGTTTACCGGGCTGGAAATCGATACCGGCGGCGGCTTGATTCATAAAGACAATATCGGCCTGGTGGCCCCGTTGGCCAAAAAAGGCATTCGGTAGCCTATGGAAAACAGTTGTCAGGATAACCGCGCCATATCCCCTTTGCTGAGTTTGCGGGAAATCTCCAAGTCATTCGACGGGGTGGAAGCCCTGCAATCCGTCGACCTGGACCTTTTCTCCGGGGAGATCCTTGGGCTGGTGGGAGACAACGGGGCTGGCAAATCAACGCTGATCAAGATCCTGTCCGGCGTTCATGCGCCGGATACAGGCCAACTTAACATTGGCGGCCGCCAGGTAGATTTCAAAACCTACGATGTCCGCCGGGCACGCCGGTTGGGTATTGAAACCGTGTTCCAGGATTGCTCTTTGGGCGAAAAACAACCCCTCTGGCGCAACATTTTCGTGGGCCGGCCTATCACCAATCGACTGGGCTTTATCCGAGTCCGAGAGCAGAAACGGGCTGCCCTGGAAATCTTGCACCACCATGTCGGCCTCAAAGGGGCGGGCATCAACGCCAATGCCCGCGTCCGGCATCTGTCCGGTGGTGAACGCCAAGGCCTGACCATCGGTCGGGCCATGTATTTCGATTCCAGGATCATCGTCCTGGACGAACCAACCACAGCACTTTCGCTAAAAGAGGTGGACAAGGTGTTGTCGTTTGTCGGCCAAATCGTACGCCAGGATAAAGCGTGCATTTATATTTCTCACAATATGAGTCATTTGTATCGCGTGGCCCACAGGATTGTCCTGATGAACAGGGGAAGGATCGTCGGTGAATATCTCAAGAACGATTTGTCCCTTGAGGAACTCGGCGTTAAACTCATGATGGCCCATACAATCTCCGATGGGGGCAGATGATGATACCCTCATTATTACATCGGTTTAAGATCCAGGCGGGCATCTTCGGCGTTTTGGTTTGCCTGATAGGGGTATTCATGCTGTTGAGCCCCGAGACATTCCTGTCTTCACGCATCTATATCTCTTTTGGGTCAACGATTCCATTTGTCGCGATTTTGGCCCTGGGATTGACCTTTCTGGTGATCGCCGGCGAAATGGATATGTCTTTTCCCTCGGTGATGGCCATCGCTGGTCTAACGTTCACAGACGTCTTTCTTGTCACCCAAAACCCGTTTCTCGGCATAATCGCGGCTCTTTTGGTCGGAGGGCTTGCCGGATGGATTAACGGCCTGTTGGTGGTAAAAGTGGGCGTGCCATCGATTATTGCCACCATTGGAACGCAGTTTTTCTGGCGGGGATTGTCGACGCTGTTGGCGTCGGGGCTTGCTCGAAATATAGTCCCAGTACGGGAGACCCTGCTCCACCACATTCTGGTTGGGCGGATTGGCGGTCTTATACCTGCCCAGGCCTTATGGTGCCTGGGTATTGCCGGTGGGCTGGCACTGATGTTAAATCGTCATGTTCTCGGAGACCATGTTCTTTTTATCGGTGACGATATTCATACTGCGCACTTAATGGGAATTAACACCGACAATGTGAGGATGTTGCTTTTTGTTTTCATGGGCACGGTGAGCGCCCTGGTATCGGTAATGGTCTGCCTGGAAATGGCCAACTGGTGGCCCACTCAGGGAGAGGGCTACCTGCTGTTGGTTTTTGCATCTATTTTCATAGGTGGAACCTCCGTCTTCGGCGGAGAGGGGACGGTTTTTGGCACCTTCATAGGCGCCATTATTATCGGCATTATCGAAGCAGGGATCATCAGTGCCGGACTCTCCGGTTTCTGGACCAGGCTTGTTTACGGACTGATAATCGTTATTTCAGTTTCCGTTTATGCCCGTCTTATGAACATCCGGCGAGCTTTGCATTAAAACCGATTAGTTAAACCGCCGATATAGAGCAACTTGCTACAAGACTATCGGCTTTAATCGAGATTATGATAGAAAGGAGATAGTATCTTAAAAAAACACAATAAAAAAAATGGAGATAACATTAATGTTAGAAGCAATAAAAATTAAAAACGATTGGAAAACCGTAATTAAGGACAATATAATCGGTATGCTTCCTGAAGGAGCAAATTTGAATCTTTGTCTTACATGCGGAGCATGTGCTTCTGGATGTCCGGCCACTGGTTTGGAAGGGATGGATCCGCGCAAATTTATTCGCATGGTTGCTCTGGGACTTGACGAAGAAATTACGAATACTCCCTGGGTATGGATGTGTACAATGTGCAAGCGCTGCACATATGTTTGTCCGATGAATATCGACATTGCGGCAATAGTTTATGAGACAAGAAAATTATGGCCCCGCGAAACACGGCCCAAAGGTATCCTTGGATCATGCGACATGGCTCTTAGAAACAGCAGTTGCAGCGCGATGGGGACTCCTGAGGAAGATTTCAAGTTTGTTGTAGAGGATGTGCTTGAGGAGGTACAGGAGACTCAGCCGGGATGGGAAAATCTTCAGGCGCCAATGGACAAAAAAAATGCCCATTTTTTTCTGTCCCAGAATTCAAGGGAACCTGTTACCGAGCCTGACGAGATGATTCCTCTATGGAAAATTCTTAATATAGTCGGTGCTGACTGGACATACGGAAGCACAGGATGGGGCGGAGAAAACTACTGCATGTTTCTAGCTGATGACGAAAACTGGAAAAAGATTACTAAAACAACCTTACAGTCAGCCATGGACTTAGGATGCAAAGTCTACCTGAACACTGAATGCGGACACTCGACATTTTCTGTTTGGATGGGACAAAAACGTCACGGTATTGAAACAAATTTAGAAATTGCTCCTTTGGTCAAGTATTATGCAAAGTGGATTCGAGAAGAAAAATTAAAAGTAAATTCTGATTGGAATAAGGATTTAAATATCAAGTTTACTGTTCAAGATCCTTGCCAGCAAATTCGTAAAAGTTTTGGTAATCCGCTTGCCGAAGACTTGCGTTTTGTTGTTAAGTCCGTGGTGGGAGAAAAAAATTTTATTGATATGTATCCCAACCGCTCAAATAATTACTGTTGCGGCGGCGGTGGCGGATTTCTCCAGTCTGGCGATAACAATGCCCGCAGGTATTACGGCCGCCTGAAATTCGGCCAGATTATGGACACAGGAGCCAATTACGTTATCACACCTTGTCATAACTGTCATGCACAGATACATGACCTGGCCGAGTATAATGGTGCCAGGTATCATACCGTGCATCTTTGGACAATGATTGCCTTGTCCCTGGGGGTTCTTGGTGAAAACGAAAGGGAATATCTCGGCGAAGATCTTTTAGAAATAAATTTGCCTGAAAATTAAATAATCAGGAATAAAAAATGACAAATAAAATAATCGGAACCGTTATTATAGCAGGCGGCGGTATTGCCGGAATACAATCGGCGCTGGATCTGGGAGGTGCAGGTTTTCTCGTGCATCTGGTGAAAAAATCGCCGGCCATTGGAGGGGTTATGTCTCAACTGGACAAAACCTTTCCTTTCACAGACTGTTCCATGTGTATTCTTTCACCGTACCTGGTAGAAACAGGACGTCATCCAAATATCGAACTGATTACATATGCTGATGTGAAATCCGTATCAGGCAAACCCGGCAACTTTACTGTTAAGGTAAAAAAACGGGCGTGCAGTATTAATACTTTATTATGTACGGGATGCCTGTCCTGTTAAACAACGCCTGATACAAAATCAGCAAGATTAAACGATAATCAAATATGAGAATCATTTTAGATAATCTATCGGTTTTTGCTATAAAAAACCACTTTATTTATCGGAAAATCAAGTTTGACAAATCGTATTATTCTTTGTAAATAAAAATTGATTTTGTGATAGTCAAAATATGAACCAAAATATGAGCAAGGATACTATTCATGTATCAATTTTTCGGTTTTATCTGAGTGCGTTTTAAAAATTTTGCCCGGGTTTGGTAAGCACAGGGTTTGGCTGAAAGATCACGTCTATTCTTTTCTATTTGTTATTTTTTTACATACGCAAAAGCCGCCTGGTATTTTGAGAGAAAATGACTCTTTTTGTACACCGCAAGAAAAAATTCAATAAACAAATGAAAAGGCTTCGTAAGGGCGGAGGAACGGCGTCTTTGGCTGTGCATCGGGCAGAAGAAATTATAAAAGGGCTGTCGGTCAGGGAACGAAGAATGATTGAAGATAACAGCAGACGATTAAAATATGGTGATTTGAGGATTGAATATTGTCTGAAATATAATTTAGGCTGTGGTTACCGACTTATATGCGTGAAACAGGAAAATCACATTATTATTTCCTATATTGGATCCCACGATGATTGTGATCGCTGGCTTGAAAATAACCGTGGCTTTCGATCCGCTTTTAATGAAGAGAGTCAAAAAATTATCTTTAAAAAGAAATTTAAAAAAGAAATCAAATTATCCGAAGATGAATTAGCGTTAGATACAGAGAATGATAATATATTAATGAAAAAAATTAATGAAAAAATACTGCGAAGTGTATTTAGCGGGTTGTGCGCAAAATAAATTATAAACTATCAATAATTTTAAAGGAGGATTTAAATGGCACAATTGAAAAATTTTTTATCAACACGCTGGGGAATTATAGGTGTAGGAGGATTTATCGGAATTATTGCAGCCCTTTTGCAAAAGCTGGGCAATCCAGGAAATATGGGTATTTGCGTTGCCTGCTTTGAAAGGGATATTGCAGGGGCGATCGGGATTCACAGGGCTGATGTGGTCCAGTATATGCGGCCTGAAATTATAGGCTTTGTTCTGGGTTCACTTATTGCCGCTTATATATTCAAGGAATTTCGACCAAGAACGGGATCAGCTCCCATTGTGAGGTTTATGCTGGGCGTTTTTGCCATGATCGGTGCATTGGTATTTTTGGGATGTCCGTGGAGGGCTTTACTGCGTTTTGCCGGTGGTGACGGGAATGCTATTTTTGGACTTCTCGGGCTTATAGTTGGCATCTGGATAGGCACTCTTTTTCTCAAGGGTGGATATAATTTAGGCAGAACTTCGAAAACATATACTTCTGTGGGCTGGCTCCTTCCTTTGACAATGCTCGGTTTTTTTGTGCTGATGCTCATATTCCCGCAAATTAAGGGAGAAACCAAAAGCGGAATTCTGTTTTACAGCCTTAAAGGACCTGGCGCTATGCATGCACCAATAATTATTTCTTTGATAGTCGGCCTTAGCATAGGTTTTTTAGCTCAACGAAGCCGTTTTTGCACAATGGGCGCTTTTCGGGATCTGATTTTGTTTCGCCAGGCCCATCTTTTCATGGGGCTTCTTGCCCTTATTGTCTTTGCTTTTATAACAAATCTGATTGTGGGGCAGTTTGATCCAGGCTTTGCCAAACAGCCGGTAGCCCATACCATGCAGATCTGGAATTTTGGCGGCATGGTTCTGGCCGGACTTGCATTTGCTCTGGCAGGTGGATGTCCGGGACGACAGCTTTTTCTGGCCGGCGAGGGTGACGGTGATGCAGCGGTTTTTGTATTGGGTATGATCGTAGGAGCAGGTTTTGCCCATAATTTTGGTCTGGCAAGTTCACCCAAAGGAGTTGGACCACATGGAATAGCAGCAGTAATTATCGGGCTTTTAGTCTGTCTGTTTATAGGTTTTACAATGAGAAAAAAATAATCAAGGGAGGTATGAATAATGAGTGCAATTATAGATGCAGGAGGACTTTCATGTCCCCAGCCCGTCTTAATGACGCTGGATAAAATCAAAGATATGAAAAATGGGGAAATTATTATAAAGGTAGATACAGACACTTCAAAGGAAAATGTAAGCCGTGCAGCCGAAAGTCAGGGCTGGGATGTGGCTGATATTCAAAAGGATGGGGAAGGGTATCAGCTTATTATCAAAAAGGAGTAGGATGTGTTTATTTTAGACTTTTTAAAACAGATGCGGTCGAAAACTTTGGATACCCAAAACATAGATCGCGGGATTCTGGTGTTTGAAAATACCAGTGAAGTAATTCAGGCTGAGAATATTCTTAAGGCTGAGGGGTGGAAGATCAGGGTTATGGGGCCTCCGCCTGAAATTCGAAGCGGCTGCGATCTGGTTATTGAGATTCCTCTTATTGAAGAGCTGAATATTTTGCGAAGTCTTGAGAAAGCAAAAGCTTTGCCACTTGAAATAGTGCCTGTCAGCAGTCCTTTACTTAAACCGGTGAATCTGTTTTTTTCTAAAGATTTTGGAAAATATCTGATGATCCGTGCGGCTAATATGAAATTGACCATTGATAAGGAGACAAAAAAAATCGTAAATATTTCTGGTGGTGGTTGCCCGGACGTTCCTTATCTGGCTCAGGAAATGGTGGGTAAAACACTGGCTGCAGCGCCTGCCCCGCGCAAAATCGGTCATACACTTTGCGGGTATGCATTGCAACTGGCCTATGAGGAGATGACACGCCAATGTTCGCTGTAGCAGGCACTGTTCCTGTTCAGGATTTTCCCCTGGTGACAGGAAAAGTTTTTTTAGAAGATGATAGTATTTGCATCCTTGAAAGACGTATTCCGGTAAACAGGGGTACTCCGGCTTTGCTGGCTGCAGCAATCAAAACGTGCGAAGTGCTGGATCAGGATGCTCCATTTGGATATCTTATCGGAGATATTGGACTGGGAGATGGTAGCCGAATGCTGTATGAATACCTGATCAAAGTTTTTCAACAATCCGGTTCCATATCAAAGCAGGAAGCAGATTTTCAAGCAATTACTTTTCATTATCTCCAGCCTGATGTGGACTGGCATAATAAAGTCCTGTTTGCTATAGAAGAAATGGCAAAGCAGCCAATATTGATTGCAGATGCTGGATTTATGTACGCTGCAAAAATGAGCGGGAAGGCAAAAAAATACGATCTTTTCACCCCTGATATTGGAGAGCTGGCTTTTCTGGCGGATGAAAAGGCTCCGCATCCATTTTATACAAGGGGTTTTATTTTACATGAAAAAGACCGGATACCGGAGCTGATTGAGAGGGCATATAAATATAAAAATGCCGCATCTTGTCTCCTGGTAAAGGGAAAACAGGATTATGTGGCCGACCAACAGGGGATTTTGGCGACTATTGACAGCCCAATGGAAGAGGCTATGGAAGCCATGGGAGGCACGGGAGATACTTTGACCGGTATTGCAACGGCTTTGATCGGAACTGGCATGAAGATAATGAAAGCCGCAACTATTGCTGCAAGAGTGAATAGACTGGCAGGGTATTATGCAAAACCAACACCCGCTACACAGGTGATGGAAATTATTGAGCACATACCAAAAGCTCTTGTCAAGGTTCTTGGCGAAAATGAGGAAGGATAAGTATGGTTAAAACTTTTTTCAAAAAAGGGCTGCGTATTAAATCTGAAATGACCGTGCTGGATGTTGTAGCAAAGTTCAGAAAAACAGAGACAGTGTTTAAACAGTACGATAAGCAGGCAGGTGAATGTATTTGCTGTCAGGCGCTTTTTGAACCATTAAATAAAGTTGCGATGAAATATGATTTGAACCTGGAAAAGCTTTTGGCAGACCTTGAGACCGCAGCCGGTGCATAAAGGTCCTTTGGAAGGGGGACGAAATAACTTCCCCAAGCATAAAATACCCAAAAAATATAAAAGCTGTAATCGGGTTTTAATGATAAGACAATTAAATTTTCCATGGAAACGTGATGCTGTTCTTGCAGCAATATTTTAAATTCTTACACTTGTTCTATGTTTTATCCCAACCGGCTTTGAAGATCGACAGCCAAAGAATTCCGTTAGGTGCAGGGGCCGCATTATAGCTGTAAATAATTCAGAGGTTAAACAATACGGTATCGTAAAAATTGGAACTCAGGATCTTTTTGTCAAGATCCTCGGTGGGCCATTTGCCGGCAAAAAAGTGCGCTCTGATAACGAGATTATTGGCAAACTCGAGCTGGACAAGGTCTTCAAGGTCAACGATACAGCACTAATGGTCCTATCACTAATTA
>JASFBJ010000222.1 GCA_030149585.1 Desulfobacterales bacterium
TTGCATTGCATCCTGTTGTAAGAACCAGAACATCATTTTTGATCAGCTCTTTTACAACTTTTATATGATCATTATTATGCCTTGTTCTGGCATTATTACACCCAACAACACCTGCAACGCCGCGCACCCGGCCGTTTATGATGTTGTCGTTTAAGGTATAATAAGTCCCGCGGAATGACCCGCCAAGATGATACTCTGTAGATTCAACACCAAAGCCTGCCACAATAGGTGCCTTATGCTGAGGAATCATTACCTCTGACGCGCGGTTTTCAAAATTGTCGATGGCCATCTTGACAATACGTTCGGCGTCTTCCATGGCATGATGTTCGTCAAACTCTATATGGATAACATTATCCTGCTCTATCTTGGCTATGCGGTGAGTGGTAATAATTTTTGTATGGAAGCATTTGGCAACATTTGCAATACTTTGCATGATACACTGGATGTCGACCACCATGGCATCACATGCGCCTGTTATGATGGCAAGCTCCTGCTGCAAAAATGTGCCGCAAAGCGGTATGCCGTGTCTTTGAAGCATTTCATTGGCTGTACAGCAGATTCCTGAAAGCTGGATACCCTTTGAACCTTTTTTCTTGGCATAGTCAATCATTTCCTGTTTCTGAGCAACAGCCACGATCATTTCTGAAAGGATGGGCTCATGACCATGAATTACTATATTAACATGATCCTCTTTCATAACGCCGAGGTTGGCTTCGGACTGGATAGGATAAGGGGTTCCGAAAAGAATATCCTGAAGATCCGTTGCAAGCATTGACCCGCCCCAGCCGTCGGCTATAGCTGCTCTGGTGCCCTGTTTCATGAGATTCTTATAATCCATGTCAACGCCTATATGGGTGCGGTGCATGATCTCAACGATCTCCCGATCGATATTTCTGGGAATAACTCCCATTTTCTTCCACAGCTCATAACGAGCTGCCGGCGCCCTTTTGGCATATAAAAGCTCGCCCTCAGGTTTGCCCCATTCAGCAAGAGCGACTTCAGCGGTTTCCAATGTAATCTCATCAATATCCCTGTCAAGCTCTTCACCGTCCACTTCAATGGTGGTTGCAACGCCAAGATTATTTGCCACTGCAAGAAGTTTATCCTCATCCTTGACCTTATAAACGTCTGTTTCTTTTCTTGCCACTGCCAAAAACACCTCTGCAACGCCTCTGCCATGATCTGAATGCGCTGCCGCGCCACCTGCTATCATTCTGATAAAGTTACGGGCGGCTATTGTATTGGCAGTTGCTCCGCAAAGACCCTTTCTTGTGTCTTCACCCTCTATCCCGCCTTTGGGCAAAGGAAGACGGCAGGGCCCCATGGAGCAGTTTTTACAGCATGTTCCCTGTACTCCGATAGCACAACGTTTCATTGTCAGGGCTCTGTCAAAAATTGTTTCAACCCCCAGTTCATGGGAGCGGGCTATCATTTCCTGTGATGCCACATCTATACTGGATGCAACCGGATCAGCCAATTTTGGTGCTTTGGCTACTTTTTTCTTTTCTTCTGCCATGTGAGGTTCCTCCTCATATTATATTATTATGTTAACAACTAAATGGTGCGAAAATACATTATCTTCTAATTTTTTTAAATTTAGACAATTTAGACCGCTTGGTTTTAGCTGCGGTCATTGTAACTTTTTCACCCTTTTCTGTTACAGACTTTGCCGCTCTTTCTTCCTGCTCTTTTGCTCTTTTCTCCCTGATAGCAGCTTCATCAGCTTCACGCTTTGCTACCTCTGCCGCCTTTGCAGCAGTTTCAGCATCCGCCTTTGCTTTTGCTTCTGCTTCAGCTTTTGCCGCAGCCTCAGCTTCTGCCTTTGCCTTTGCTTCAGCTTCAGCCTTTACCTTTGCTTCTGCATCAACCTTTGCCTTTGCTTCAGCTTCTGCCTTTGCTTTGGCTTCAACTTCAGGATCTACAGCCTTTACTTCAGCCTTGGGGACCGCTTTTTCAGCAGGCGCTGCTTTTTTAGCAGGAACTGCCTTTTTTGCAGGTTCAGCTTTTTTTTCAGCTTTTGGCGCTGCTTTCTTTGCAGGCGCTGCCTTTTTTTCTTCCTCAATTGTCAAATCAGGTTCTGGAGCAAGAGAGGCATAATCAATATCAACATCATCCAACTGCTTTGTAATTGGAGCTATATCCTGAGCAGAGCCGCCCGCAAGCAGCAAGTCAATATAAGCTTTGACCAGCCGAATAGATTCCGGATGCCTCATGATGAGAATATCAGAGCCCGCCATCAAATATGTAACAGCCCCAACAGCTTCCATCAAAATCCCTCGTTTTTCAGGATCACCCATGGTTGGAGCTTCTTCTGCGGTCTCTTTGGCCTCTTTGCATTTCCAGACTTCATTGCCGAGATTATTGATCATAGGCAACTGCAGCTTGTCATCGCCTTGAGCCATTGCAGCCATTTTGAGCCTTTCCATAACCGAATAAGAGTATTCCAGACCATACCCCAAACCACCGGTTGTTGGATCAACAATAACTTTATCCATGGGCATTCCAAGGTTTTCAAGCAAAATATTAACCTGTTTGGCCAGGTTAACATCAATCGGGGAGGATGAAATAATCGCATGCCCATAACCCATGGCCGCGGCACCAATACCTTTATGGTTTTTATCCTCCACCGGTCCCAGGGTAAGTTGAACATCCTGGCAATCCTCGGCAACCTTTTTTAAAACTTCTTCATCTTTGTCCGGGCTGGCAACACCCCACAAAATAAGTGGGACATCAATTGCCGCCAACACTTTTTTTACTGTGGCAACGGCCTCTTCGGGACTGGCATCATTGCCATTTGGATCAATACTTTTTAATTGCAGCACAATTAGCTCTGCGCCGAACTCTTCCACACATTTTTTAGCCCAGGCAGCAGGATCTGAAATTACATCCTTGAAAGGCGCCAAGGCCGGTTCCGGCCATTCTTCCGGCTCCACATCCCAGATTTCCATAGCAATTCTGGGTTTATGAGGCATCTTGCCTTCAAACTGATAAAATGGATAGCAGGTCTCTCCGCCGACTGTTACGGCTTTATCACCGGAACCAATGGATATCTCCCTTATTGTGCCAGCGTAAGACTCTTTATAAAATTCGAAACTCAATGTTACCTCCTTATCAAATACCGGTTAATAACTGAGGTCATAATTATATTACATCTCCAGATGAATTATGATTAATAAATTACCATAAAAAACACTATTTTTTTGCCTGACCTCCCCCTTTCATCGTTTATTTTAAACTATATCGAAATATAACATTCCGTAATATATATTAAATATACTCTGCAACATAAATTTCAAACCATTTACCCAAAAATAAATTCAATTAACGCTATTATATATAAAGCAATCTTTTTTTTGTCAATAGATGAGTTGAGTTAAATGGTAATTTCAAATTAAATCCCCTTCAACTATTGACCTGAAATAGTTGCGAATTAAAACCGGTTTAGGAACGTGAACGAAATAAATCCTAAATTGCAGGTTCATCAAACCGGCAGGTTAACACCAGAGTATTATCTTCCATATGGGTTTTAATTTTAAAGGGCATTCTTTTAAAAAGTTTTATCATGCCTTTGTTATTGGGCGAGGTATAGGCCAAAAGGCCTGTAATCCCATTTTCTCTTGCAGCCATATATAATTTTCCCTGTAAAATTTTTCCAAGCCCCTTGCCCTGCCAGTCTTTACTCACTGAAAAAGCCACTTCAGCTATATTTTCCACTGGATCCAGCAAATATTCACCAATAGCCACTACCTGACCAAAACCTATTTCTCCTACAACCGCCACCATGGTCAGATCTTTAATATAATCCACCTGGGAAACATCTCCAACCTCTTCATGTACAAAACTGGTTTTCTCATGAAAAAATCTTGCAACAATATCATTTTTATCAAGATTATAAAAATGCTCCTGAATTCGGCGCTCATCAACTGGTTTTGCCGGCCGGATAGTTACTGTTTTTTGATCAATTTTAATATTTTCTTCAAGACTCATGGGATAAATTCCATGAATAGAATCTTTCAAAGTGCGTTCTTCCCCCAAAAGACCCATTTTTTTTGCTTCAAAAAAAAGTTCGTCGCGATATTCTGGATGGGCTATACTGATCATGGCCATAGCCCGTTCCTGCAAACTTTTCCCAAAAAGGTTAACCACTCCGTATTCAGTTACCACATAATTAACATCACTTCTGGGGACAACCACAGCGGTATTGTCCAGCATTGGAACGATCCTGCTTTGTTTGCCTCTAGTGCCGGTCGAGGCAAGCAGCAACATTGATTTTCCATGTTTTGAAAAGGCTGCTCCCTGTATAAAATCAAACATTCCAGTAACACCTGAAAAATGATTATACGGCAAAGCATCTGCCGCGACCTGGCCGGTCAAATCCACAGCCATTACCACATTAAGCGAAACCATCCGGTTATGCCTGGCAATAATCCCGGGATTATTAACATAATCAGAAGGGTGAAACTCGATTGAAGGATTATCATGTATAAATTCATAAAGATTTTCAGTGCCGATTGCGGTACTGGCCACCAGTTTACCTTCGTTAAATCCTTTTTTACGGTTTGTAATCACTCCTTTGGCAACAAGATCCATAATGTCGTTTGTAATGTACTGAGAATGAATTCCCAAATCATTTTTTTCGGAAAGAGCCAGCAAAGTGGCCTGAGTTGTTGTGCCTGGACTTATCTGAATAGTTGAGCCGTCCTCAATGAAACGCGTAATCAGACGAGCTATTTTAATAGCTGAATCAGATTCCGGAATTTTCCGAACAGTCAAAAGAGGTTCTTCAGCTTCTACAATCAGATTCACCTCATTAACATGAATAAAGCTTCGCCCCAAAACCCTGGGCATTTTACTATTTACCTGGGCAATTACCAAATCAGCCGACATGGCTCCCGCCAGAGTAACATCCACTGAAACGCCCAGACTCATCCAGCCAAAATCATCCGGCGGCGTTACCTGGATCAGGGCAACCTGAATTGGAAGCATTTTGCTTTTAAAAAGACGAGGAATTGCCGATAATTTAGTCGGGGTGATAAAACGGGCATTTCTCGCCAGGCTCTTGGTTTTGGCGGAGCCTGAATAAAAGGATCTGATATTCAAACTCTGGCCTTTGGTTTTATTGGCAATCAGGGTTAAAGGTGCGCTTTCTAATGCCAGCAGACGAATAATTTCAAGATCAGTAAACCCGGAAGAGGCCTCAGTAAGTTCTCGGACAAGAGCTTGGGGCTCTCCGCATGATGAGCCGATAAAAATTCTTTGCCCTCGTTTGATGTGCTGGATTGCCTCCTGAGCTGAACATTTCTTTTCCACATAACTATCTGCCCAATATGCCGAAGTAGTCATTATAATGCCCCTCCCTTTTTAGAATAATCATATAAAATAATTAAATGTTGACAAATTTGTTGATTTTGTGGTGAAAAATAAACATATTTGAAATTTTATAACAGTTCAATCTATTTTTTATAAATTATCAAAGAAAAATTTTCTACAAAAAAATCGATCTTTTTATAGAAAAACGCAATCAAAGTAGGGGCGAACGGCTGTTCGCCCCTACTGACACAGCCATGGAAATGGGTAATCCAATTTTCAGTAATATTATTCTGATCGGAGCCTTAGCCGCCATCAAAACCCTGCCCTTTGACAGACAGGATTTTGAAATAGCCATAAAAGCATCAATGCCGGATAATAAAGTGCAAAATAATCTTGAGGCGTTTGATAGAGGAGTGGCGATGATTGAATAAATAAAAAAGGCCCTGTTAGGGCCTTTTTTTCAGGTTAAACTCCATATCTTTAAAAAAGCTGTATAGCTGTCTTATTGATTAAATGGAGAGCTGGGCAAAAACTCCTCTTCACCTTTTAGATAGGGAAGCGTAAATGTTAAAGATGATGTAGTTTCTGAACCAGATACCAGGGTAGATGCGGTAATTTTATCATTAATCCAGACAGCAGATGCTTTTGAATAAACCAGAGCAAAATCCGCAACTCCATTGCTGTCAGTATATATATTGGTCGGCAAAGTTCCAGCTGCTGAATTTGGCGGGGTTAGCTGACCATCGTCATTACCTCCTGTAATAATAAATGTCTCATCACCATCGGTTATACACATTGCATCCATATCATATACACTTGTGGCCCCGCCAATTGTATCTTCACCAGGATCCATAATC
>JASFBJ010000475.1 GCA_030149585.1 Desulfobacterales bacterium
CGCCAAAGGCTGCTTCGCCCATCTCTGATGCTGCTTCGTCAAGATTCATGATTGCGTTCATCTTACCAATGGTGATGGGAAGCTGTGAGCTGATAAAGTAGCGCGCAGTTTTGATTTGACCATCAAAAAATGCAGCTTCACGGTTCTTGCCGAGTATCTTTTTGATATCCTCTTTGCCTTTCAATATTTTTGATAATTTTGGAAAAGCCACTTCAGCTCTCCAAAGCAGCATCCAGGCCATCATGATATCACCGGCAACATCCAAAAACGGGTTGGCGCTTGTAAAGGCAGCCATTACTTTTGGTGAACGCGCAGCCTGACCCAGCTTTAAAGCTGTTTCGCCGAATTTACCGATGGCCACGGTCAGACCTTGGGCAGTTTTTTCCAGCTCAGGAATAGTTTGGGCACGATCTATTGTCTTTTGGATCTCGCTCAGCAAATTTTTAAACACTTTTCCCTTTTTAAGACCAATTTTTCTGGCAAGAAAATCCAGGGCCTGAATCCCTGTAGTTCCTTCGTAAATTGTTGTAATTTTAACATCCCGAAAGAGCTGTTCCACAGGAAAATCTCGACACGCACCGTATCCCCCATGAACCTGAATTGCCTGCAGACAGACTTCGCATGCTTTCTCTGTTGTGTAACCTTTGCAAATCGGGGTGAGCAGCGAGATCAAATCTTCAACATATTCTTTTTCTTCACTGTTCTCTATTATACCAACTTTGTCTATTAATTGGGCCACGTAGTAGTTTAAACTCCGGTTCCCTTCAATCTGTGCCTTCATCCAGGTCAGAGTTCTTTTAATATCAGGATGATTAATAATGGTTATTGAAGGTGCATCAGGATCCTGCATTTTAGTCAGATGCTTACCCTGAATGCGTTCTCCGGCATAATTAACGGAATGAAGGTAGGCAGCGCTTGCAATTCCCAGGGCCTGAATTGCCACATTCAGACGCTCTTCATTCATCATATGAAACATTGCGTTTAACCCCCGGTTTTCTTTTCCCAGGAGCAAGCCTCGGCAATTACCCTTTCCACCAAGAGTAAGACTGCAGGTTGGGCCGCCATGGAGTCCTATTTTCTCTTCGATTCCAGTGCAGATAATATCATTGGGCTCACCCAGACTGCCATCATCATTTACCCAGATCTTGGGAACAATGAAAAGAGAAATTCCCGCGCTTCCTTTTGGCGCGCCCTCTATTCTGGCTAAAACCGGATTAATAATATTTTCAGTCAGGTCATGTTCGGCCGCGCTTATGAAAATCTTGTTGCCGGTCAAAGAGTAAGTTCCATCTGGATTTTTAACAGCGCTTGTGGTTAAAGCTCCAACGTCCGACCCTGCTTCAGGTTCGGTTAAGGCCATGGTGCCGCCCCATTCACCTGTGTACATTTTTGAAAGAAAAAGTTCTTTTTGTTTATCAGTACCAAAAACTTCAACCAGTTTTCCAGCACCATGTGATAACATGGGAAAGGCCGCCATAGCCGTGTTAGCGCCATGAAACATTTCCATAACAACGGTTGACATAATCAGCGGCATTCCCTGCCCTCCGGCTTCAGGGCTATCTGAGAGAGTTATCCATTCACCCTCTTTGATAAGGTCATAGACACGGCGAAAAGATGCAGGAACTCTGACCCCTCCGTTTTCAAAGACGCAGCCCTCCCGGTCAGCATCAACCAGGGTCGGCAAAAATTCTTTAATTGCAAGGGATCTGGCCTCTGCAATAACCATGTCAAAGATCTTTTTACTTAGATCAGCGTATTGTTCATTTTTGGTTAACTGTTCAATATCCAGTTGTTCATAAAGAGCAAACTGAACATCCCTGCGATCGACTATTTGCTGTGCCATGTTTTCCGTTCCTTTGAATTTAAAATCTTAAGGGTTCGCGCAAAAATAACTTTATATTTTAAGCGCCGATGCATCCAGCCTGGCTGCGTTGCGAAAGTTCGGAATATGCT
>JASFBJ010000038.1 GCA_030149585.1 Desulfobacterales bacterium
ATCATCTATTAAAGCAAATGTCTCGCTTTTTTTTGAAAAATCTGTTTATTTTTTCTGAAATCAGTTTGAACTTACAAAATTTCTTGCTGGATCAGGATCATGTGTTATACTTAGAAATAATTTTTATTATATTATTGAAAGGAATATTTATGAAAATAGCAGTCAGTGGTAAAGGCGGGGTTGGGAAAACCACTTTTGCAGCTCTTTTGGCCAGGATTTTAAGCAAAGAAAAAAAACAGGTTCTGGCCATTGATGCTGATCCAGATGCCAATCTAGCCGCAGCTCTGGGAATTGCCAATGCTGATAAGATTACGCCTATTGCCGAGATGAAAAATATGATTTTTGAGAGAACCGGGGCACAGGCAGGAACCATCGGCGGTTTTTTTACTTTAAATCCCAAGGTTGATGATTTGCCGGATACGCTTTCAGCAAAACTTGGGAATATTAAGCTGATGCGCCTTGGAAGTGTTAAAAAAGGAGGCAGCGGCTGCTTATGCCCGGAAAGTACCCTGTTAAAAGCCTTAATAACCCATATTGTGTTATCACGCGATGAAGTTGTTATTATGGATATGGAAGCTGGTATTGAGCATCTGGGAAGAGCCACTGCCCAGGCCGTTGATAAATTAATTATTGTGGTTGAGCCTGGACGTCGCAGCATTGAAACAGCAGGCCAGATCAAAAGGCTGGCCAATGAAATCTATCTGAAAAATATTGCTGTCGTGGGCAATAAAATCAGGTCGCCCAAAGATGAGCAATTTCTTCGTGATAATCTCAAAGGTTTTGATTTTCTTGGGTTCATGCCCTATGATGATTCTCTTATTGAAGCTGATTTGGCAGGGATCTCGCCCTTTGAAGTTGAATCAACTGCCAGAAAGGTAGTTGAAAAAATGATTGAAGCTTTATGAGAAAAAAAGAAGGTAAAAGAATTTCCAAAAAATACTCTGTCCGACCCGGAAAAAAATCTTACCCCCGTTCTCGAATAAAGTATAAAAAAATCAAGCCAGGACTTGATTCAGCCCTTGGAAAAGTTTTTGCAAATATTGGTGTGCCGGAAAAGCAGCCATTTAAGCCGGACCCTTTTCAGCTTGAAGCCATTGAAATGATTCAAACAGGAGATTGTCTGGTTACGGCTCCAACAGGTTCGGGCAAAACCTGGATCGCTCAAAAAGCTATTGCTAAAATTCATGCCAAAGGCGGGCACGCATGGTATACAACGCCTCTGAAAGCCTTATCAAACGCAAAATTTGTTGAATTTTGTAAAATATTCGGCAAAGACCAGGTGGGCATTTTAACTGGAGACCGAAAAGAGAATCCAGATGCTCCAATCATTGTGGGCACCACGGAAATTTTGCGTAATCAGCTTTATGATGCCATGTATCAGGCAAAAACCCTGGCTACTGATTTTGTGGTTTTGGATGAAGCTCATTTTCTGGGAGATAAGCAGCGGGGTGTGGTCTGGGAAGAAATTATGATCTACCTTGCACCCAGAATTCCTTTATTAATGCTTTCAGCAACCATCGGCAATGCAGATCAGATTGCAAACTGGTTATTCACTATCCGGGGCAACGCATGCAAGGTGGTAAAGGAAACCAAACGGCCTGTTCCACTTTTCCCGCTTTTTTTTCATCCTACAGGAACCCTTATGCCGTTGCTTAATCATCAAAAAAAGGATGGTAAGGGAAAGCTCTATAAAAAAGTAGCTGATTATCTGAGTTCTAAACCTCCTTTACAATTTAAAACAACTCGCAGATTGCCTCCCTTTGACAAAATAATGGGGGTTTTAATAAAATATAATCTGCTGCCGGTGATTTTCTTTTTAAAGTCCAGGGCGGATTGTGATAATGCTCTGGAATTATGTGTTGAAAACCCAATCAGCAATTCTGAACGCAAGGAGATGCGCAGCCGTTATATTGAAGAATTTATCAAAGAAAATCCACGTCTGGCAAAGCATCGTCAATTATGGTTGCTGGAACATCTGGCAATTGGAGCCCATCACAGCGGACAGTTGCCTTCCTGGAAATTATTACTTGAAGCGTTAATGTCCAAAGGATTGCTGGACGCGGTTTTTGCAACTTCCACTGTGGCGGCAGGAGTTAATTTTCCAGCACGAACTGTTGCCTTTTTGAATTCAGACCGGTTTAACGGGGTTGATTTTTGCCCTTTAAATTCCACTGAATTTCATCAGATGACCGGGCGTGCAGGGCGACGCGGAATGGATCAAATCGGGTTTGGTTTGGCCATGCCTGATAAATTTATGGATTTACGACTGATTGTAAAATTAATACAATCCAGGCCCTCAAATGTGTTAAGCCAGATTAAAATTACCTTTTCAATGACCCTTAATCTTTTGCTCTCCCATGAACCAGACCAGATTAAAAATCTATTGGATCAATCCTTTGCCACCTATATTCTAAAGAGTCAAAAGGTAAAGATTAAAGCAGGCCAAAAAACTAAATCGCTTCAAAATAGTAATCCTGGATATCTCTGGAAAAGTTTTATAAAACATCTTGATTTTTTGAAAAAAACAGGATTTACCGATGATCAGGGGCAGCTCACAACAGATGGGTTTTGGGCTTCCAAGCTAAGAATTGATCATCCTCTGATTATTGCTCAAGCCCTGCGCCAATCTCTATTGCCTGAAAATGATCCAGCCCTGCTTGCAGCCATTATTGCCTCTTTTGTTAATGAAAAAGAACCTTCTGACCCGGGTTTGGAATCCTTTGCTGATAAAATGGTTCAAGGCGCGCTCCTGAAAATCACAAGAGGATTAAATAAATTTAACAAACTTCTTGCAGCCAGGGGCTTTGAAATAAAAACTTTTTATTTAAGACCCTCTATTGCAATTTACCACTGGGCATCCGGCACTTCCTGGGAAAAAGCAATTTCTTATGCTGATTCAGCCGAGGGTGATTTGGTGATGCTGATTTATAGAACTGTTGATAATCTGCGGCATATGAAGGCACTTTCAAATACATTTCCTTTGATTGCCCAAAATAGCGCTCTTGCGATTGAACTTATTCAGCGTGATCCTGCGATATAACCCGGCAATATAAAAAAGATTATTATGACTAAAGTTAAAACCGGCCTTGAAAATTTAATCTTATCCCCTCCAGCCTGGCTGAAAGGGAAAAAATTAGGCCTGCTTTGCAATCCAGCCTCGGTGAATCATCAATTATCGCATGCCGGGGAATTGATAGAGCAATGCTTTACTGGTCAGCTCAAGGCCTTATTTTCTCCCCAGCATGGTTTTTTTTCTGCCAAACAGGATAATATGATAGAGTCAAACCATATCATGGATCCTGTTTTAAATATTCCGGTATTCAGTTTATACGGTGAAACCCGGATTCCAACAGAAAAAATGCTGGATCTGATTGATGTTTTAATTATTGATCTGCAGGATGTCGGGACCCGCGTCTATACCTTTATTTATACCATGGCCTTTTGTCTGACAGCGGCCAGGTATTTTAACAAAAAAGTGCTGATTCTGGATCGTCCCAACCCCATTAGCGGAATTATGGCAGAGGGCAATCTTCTTGCTGATGATTGCCGCTCTTTTGTCGGGCAATATCCAATTCCCATGCGCCACGGCCTTACTATCGGAGAACTGGCCCTTTTATTTAATAAACATTTTGAAGAAACAGAGTGCGATCTTGAAGTCATTCCCATGACCGGCTGGCAGCGCGATATGTATTTTCACGACACTGGTTTACCCTGGATTGCGCCATCACCTAATTTGCCGACTCTTTCATCAGCTCTGGTTTATCCAGGACAGGTAATCTGGGAGGGCACCAATATCTCCGAAGGCCGGGGCACTACCCAGCCCTTTGAGCTTTTTGGCGCTCCATTTTTGAATCAGAAAAGAATACTTGAGAGTCTTGGTGGGAATCAGCTTCCCGGTGTTTTTCTTAGATCAATTGAGTTTGAACCAACTTCCAATAAATGGCAGGCCACAAACTGCCGGGGATTTCAGATGCATATTATTGACCCGAATATTTTCAAACCATATCAATGCAGCCTTAATTTGTTACGGGCAATTATTCTAAACCATCCTGAACATTTTGAATGGAAAAGTCCACCTTATGAGTATGAGTTCAAGCGTAAGCCAATAGATCTGATTATAGGCAACATAGATTTGCGGAAACAAATAGAGCAATCAACGCCAATCGAGCAATTAGAAAAAACATGGCAATCAGCTTTAAATCAATATATCCGGCTTAGCCGAAACTACCATCTATATAGTTAAATCCAATGAAAGATAAAATTACAGTTCATAATGATTTGTTCTGGAAACGAATGTGCTTTAAAACCAATAAAGTCTGGCTCTCGGTCTCTAAAACAGGTGAGCCTCTTGTACAAAATAATAAAGTTTTAATCAAATACCAGTTAGATCAGGATTATGAATATAAGGTGTTTGAAAAAGCCGTCAAGCCGCTGAGCGCTATGCCGGCGGCTGCAAAAAAGAGAAAAACCCGCTCTAAAAAATCTGCGGCAAGACTGCAAAATATCAAAACAAATGACCCTGAAAAATATAAGGATGCTATCCTGGTTTATACTGACGGTGCTTCTTCGGGAAATCCCGGGCCCTCAGGTATCGGTATTTTTCTGAAATTTAAGGAATACAGCAAGGAAGTATCCCAATATATCGGCCATGCTACCAATAATATTGCTGAATTAAAGGCCATTGAAAAAGCTCTCACTTTGGTTAAGGACAGATCTTTGCCGGTCAGGCTATTCACAGACAGCGGCTATGCACTGGGCTTATTAACCCTTGGCTGGAAACCCAGTAAAAATCAGATGCTGATTAATGATATCAAAAAACAGATAAAAAATTTTAAAGACCTGCAGATAATTAAAATCAAGGGGCACGCCGGTCACATGGGTAATGAAAAAGCCGACGAGCTGGCAACCAGGGCAGTAAAAGAGCGTTTATAAGGGGGTATTATATTGAAAAATAATAACCCCTGTTTGTGATTTTTTTCTATTTTTTAACGACCACCAGTACCTCTTCCGGAAATACCCCTTCCCTCAAGCGGATTATAGAGCTTGGTAATTGCAAATTTCATAACATCCAATGACTTCATGTCCAATACTATATTCATTAAGGTGTTATTTGCTTCTTCCGGGAGCACACAAGCATCGTTTGCGTTAAAGGTCAGTTCCTTAAATCCTTTTAATAATTTCTTTTTATCTTTCTTGGTCATGCCTACCTGAATTGCTTTTTTACCGTCAATTTCCTGAATTTGGTCGCCTAATTCAAGTGCTTCAATTTTTTTTAGTGTTTCATCATCTAAAAATAAATTGATGTAAAAATCCGACATAATAAAATTTCCTCCCTGTTTTTGAATGAATGAGTAAGTCAAGAATAATTCATCATATATTTAAAATTAAACTATAACACGATTTTTATACTATTTCAATCAAATAAAGACAGAAGACAAGGGACAGGGGACAGGCTCTTTATAATTCATCCTGTTTTGCAAAAAAATATGATTGTTGCTTGAAGATTGGCAAATTACAGTTTATACTGATTATAAAGTCAGAAAGAAAGATATGATTTAATTGAATGAATGGGAAAAATGATTTAAAAACAGGAGATTTGATAATGTCTTCCCCAAAAACAGTTTCTTACCAGGATGTTTTAGAAAAAGATTTTTATTGTAAATGCGGGGCCTGGGTTTATTGCCCTGATATGAATGGTACACGGCTGGACAAGACAGGAAAAGAGATAAAAACTATTGGTGAGGGCTGCACAAAAAAGGACCAAACAGGTGAATATATGGAGTGTCCTGAGTGCAAACAGTTTTATTATCTGGTTGATTAAAATCAGATACAGGTTTCTATTAGTATCAATGAATAAAATAATGCCATGAAATTATTTGACAGTCATTGCCATCTTGATGACCGCTCCTATAAAGACGATTTAATGATGGTAATAAAAAATGCCTTGGCCGCCGGTGTTGAAAGTGTAATGGTGGTTGGTATTAATAAAAAAAGTTCGGCAAAGGCGTTGAATATTGCAAAAGCTAATCCAGGATATTATTGCGCTGTAGGTGTTCATCCTCACGAGGCTAAAAAATGCAGTGACCAGGTGCTTGAATTTTTAGCAAACCTTGCTGAATCTGAAAAGGTAAAGGCCTGGGGCGAGATCGGGCTTGATTTTAACCGGATGTATTCACCCCAAAAGGACCAGGAAAAATGGTTTATTCGGCAGTTAAGCAAAGCTGATAAACTTGGTTTGCCGGTTATTTTCCATGAAAGAGATACCAGCGGCCGGTTGCTGGAAATTTTAAAATCAACGACACTTGATAATACTCTAAATGGGGTTATTCACTGTTTCAGCGGAAATCGTAATGAGCTTATGAAGTATCTTGATTTGGGATTATATATAGGTATAACCGGAATTATAACGATTAAAGGCAGGGGCGCAAAACTGCGTGAACTGGTCCCTTTGATTCCGGCAGAACGGCTTTTAGTGGAAACTGATGCCCCCTATCTAACCCCTGCGCCACAAAAAAATAAGGGCAGGCGTAATCAACCGGCATTTGTTAAATCCGTTATGCTTAAACTGGCCCAGGTACGGCAGGAAGATCCAAATCAGCTTGCCAAGACGATTTGGGAAAATACCTGCCGTTTATTCAGTATCAGCTTTTAAAAAATCAGGAGAAATTAAATGAAATATACAACGCAAATGGATGCTGCCCGTAAAGGGCTGCTCACTAAAGAGATGGAAATAGTAGCCCAAAAAGAATATATGGAACCGCAGATTTTAAGAAAACTGATCGCCTCAGGAAAAGTTATTATTCCAGCCAACAGAAATCATTTAAGTCTTGATCCAGAAGCGGTTGGCAAGGGTATTCGAACTAAAGTAAATGTTAATCTTGGAATATCTAAAGATTGCAATGATATTGAAATTGAACTGGAAAAGGTCAAAAAGGCTTTGGAATTAAAAGCGGAATCTATCATGGATTTGAGTTGTTTCGGCAAAACCCGCCTTTTCAGAACCAGGCTGATAGAAATTTCACCTGCCATGGTAGGAACTGTTCCAATCTATGATGCAGTTGGATTTTATGATAAAAACCTTGCGGATATAACTGTGGATGAGTTTTTTGAAGTGGTCAGCCGGCACGCCAAAGACGGGGTGGATTTTATGACCATTCACGCTGGATTAAATCGGGCTACTGCTGACAGGATAAAAGACAGTGATCGTTTAACCAGTATTGTGTCAAGGGGTGGATCATTATTATACACCTGGATGGAGTTAAACCAGGCTGAAAATCCTTTTTATGAGCATTATGACCGTTTGCTGGATATTTGTGAGACCTATGATGTGACTTTAAGTTTGGGGGATGGTTGCCGTCCTGGGTGTCTGAAAGATTCAACTGATGCAAGCCAGGTTCAGGAACTGATCGTGCTTGGGGAGTTGACTAAAAAAGCCTGGCAGCGAAATATTCAGGTTATGATTGAAGGCCCGGGTCATATGCAGTTAAATGAGATCAAGGGTAATATGATGATGGAAAAACGCCTTTGCCATGATGCCCCTTTTTATGTTTTAGGCCCTCTGGTTACGGATGTGGCCCCTGGTTATGACCATATAACCAGTGCTATCGGCGGTGCAATTGCCGCTGCAAACGGGGCTGATTTTCTTTGCTATGTTACACCGGCTGAGCATTTAAGACTGCCCACATTAGATGATATGAAAGAGGGCATTATTGCGACAAGGATTGCGGCTCATGCCGCAGATATAGCTAAAGGAATCCCAAATGCTCAAAAATGGGATGATGCCATGAGTAAGGCCAGGGCAAATCTGGACTGGGAGGAGATGTTTAAGCTGTCCATTGATCAAGAAAAAGCCAGAGCCTACAGGAAAAGTTCTATGCCTGAAAATACCGACAGTTGCACCATGTGCGGTAAAATGTGTGCTGTGCGTAATATGAAAAGGGTGAGTGAGGGAAAAGATATTCAGATATAGACCCTCATATAAATAATTTTATCCCATCAATTTAATTTCATTTAATCTTTTTAGCATTCTTTTTTTTGAAACAGGCCGTGTAGTTTTTAATTCCTGGGCAAAAAGGGAAATTTTATACTCTTCAATCAGCCAAAAAAAATCTTCTAATGCCTTTCTTTTTTCAGATGATGTCTCAGGGGAGAGATCTTTTATAAGTTCTGTCAAACGCTTGCTGAAAAATTCAGCCTCTTCGGCTTTAATCTGGTCTTTAACCAGATCATCTACTCCCCTTTGCGATCTTGTGATAATAGCTTTGATGTAGTGATTAAGGTTAAATAATGTGTTTTTTTCATAAAGCAGAATGAAATTGGCCGGGATCAGATTTTCAAGATTGGTCTGCATTTGGCTTAAAAAATTTCTTATATGAAGCTGCCTGCCATTGGTTTTTAGAAGATCAGATAATAATTTGCGGGCCAGATGATACTCCTTTAAAATCGCGATAATATTTTTTCTGCGGGTTTCTCCCCTTGTATGGATTCCGGTTTCATTAAATTCAGCAAGGATTTTCAAAAAAGTTTTTTGACTTCTGATATTTTTACAAAAAAGGGAGCTTACAACGCTTTGGTATAATTGGTTATCAAGCTTTTTTAAGCCACCAAAATATGTGCAGGCTTCTTTCAGGCTTTGAGGCAGACTAAGACTGGTTTTTAAAAATTTCAGATCTTTTTTAAAAAAATAGCTGAAAAGAGCCATTACACCCTGCTTATGAGTTTTAATTGCTTTCAAATGATTGGATAAAAGGGTCAGCTCAATTTTTTTATCATTTTCATAAAGGGCTGGATAAAAGATTAACTGATTTCCCATGCTTCCTTTTAAAATAATTGATTTTTTCAGATCACCAAAATCCCAGGAGGTAATATTCTTTTTTTCAAAAGGTTTTTTTGCATTTTCAAATTCACCTTGATCAGTTATGGCCACATGCTTTTGGTTTAAAAGGTCATTTTTACGGCCGACATTCAAAAGTTTACCATCAGGAGCGATAATCTCGATTCGTGTTTTTAAATGATCCGGCAAGTTTTCAGTGGGCCAGGCTGTTATCTGGATTATCACTCCAAAACGAGTCTTGATAAACCGGCTCAGGGCAGTGACCAGTTTACATTGGGCAGGGTGCATTTCCCTGCTTATAATTTCTACGGTTTTGTCCAAAGGAAGCAGTTTTTTCCGGTATTCTTTGGGTAATCCTTTAATGAGAGTGGTGATTTTTTCCTTAAGGAGGCCTGGAACCAGCCAGTCCAGCGAATTTTTGGGCACTTGCAGGGCATTTGCCACAGGGATTTTAACTGTCAGCCCGTCATCTTTGCGGCTGCTGTCAAATTGATATGAACACCTAAAGGCCTTATTGCCCAAATTGATCTGATCCGGATAAAGATCCATCTCTTCTTTATTCGGCAGATAACGCAGCAATGATTGCCTGTTCATGCGTAAAAATTGGTCATCTTTCTTTTTTTTAATAAACTTTATAAGCATCGGCATATTGAAAATCGTTGTCAGGCGCTCTTGATAAAATATTTCCAGCTCTATTTCATCAATAAAAATGTCCCGCCTTCTGAACCTGTTTTCCAGATCCTTGATCTCATCAATCAGTTTTAGATTATGCTTTAAAAATGGTGGCTTTTGCGCTACCTGACCTGGTATCAGGGCTTGCCTGATAAATATCTGAGCTGCTTTCTCAGGATCAATTTTCCCAAAGCTGACATGTCGTTTTTGCACAATCGGCAAACCATATAAAAAGACTTGCTCATAGGCAATCACCCTGCCCTGTTTTTTTTCCCAGTGTGGGTCAATATAGGTATATTTGCACTGCTCTTTCCCCAATGCTTCCAGCCAGTTGCTGTCAATGGTGGCTACCTTGTGGGCATATAAACGAGTAGTTTCCACCAGCTCAGCAGCCACAATCCAGTCTCCAGCGGATTTAAATAAGCCTGATCCCGGGAAAATCATGATTTTTCTGTCTTTAGAACCCTTATAAAGATGTTTATCCTTTTTAACCGCGATATTGGACAAAAAACCAGCTAAAATCGCCTGATGGATGGCTGTATAAAGCGGAGAATATTTTTCCTTGCGATTTTTTGCAGATGAAAAAAGAGGGCTGAGTTCGGTTTTCCGGGCAATCAGGCCATGTTCTTTGAGGATTAACTCAATTTGCCGATGAATATCGCGCCACTCCCGCATTCTGCGAAAAGACAGGAAATGGGTTTTGCAGAATTTTTTGACCTTTCCCAGCGAAAAGCTGTGTCCTGTAAATTCACTGAATTTTCGCCAGATATTCAAAAGGCTGATAAAATCAGATAAAGGATCATTAAAAGCAGCATGAGCCTGGTCAGCTGCCTGGATCTTTTCAATTGGTCTTTCTCTTGGGTCACGAATGCTCAAGGCTGCGGCAATAATTATAACCTCTTTAAGGCAGCCTGATTTAACGGATTGAATGAGCATCCGGGATAATCTTGGATCAATGGGTAATTTAGCCATTAACCTTCCATTGGCGGTTAAGCAAAAGCCATTGGATTTTTTTCCGGTTCTTTGTTTTTTGATTATGGCTCCAAGTTCCAGAAGCAATTTATAACCATCTTGAATGCTTTTTTCAGTTGGCTGGTCAATAAATGGAAAATTCCGGATATCCCCCAGTTTTAGTGCGATCATTCGTAAAATTACTTCAGCCAGATTGGACCTTAATATTTCAGGTTTAGTAAATAGCGAACGATTTTCATAATCTTTTTGACTGAAAAGACGGAGGCAAAGACCATTAGTTACCCGTCCGCACCTGCCTTTGCGCTGGTCGGCGCTGCTTTTGGAAATAGACATGACCGGCAGGGCAGTGGTTCGTGAACTTGGAGAATATTGGGAAATACGGGCCAGGCCTGTATCAATTACATATTTGATTCCAGGTATTGTAAGAGATGTTTCAGCTACATTGGTGGCAACAATAATTTTTCGGCCTGAAAATTGAGAAAAGATTTTTTTTTGCTTTGCAGCTTCAAGACGGGCAAACAGAGGCAGTACAGTTGTATCCTTATATTGGCGACCATTGAGCAATTCACAGGTTTCACGGATATCTTGTTCAGTGGGCATAAAAATTAAAATATCACCCATGGGGTGGATTCTGACCAGCTTGTCAGCGGCATGGCCGGTCATTTCAATAAAGGTCGGTTCTTCAGCGTTATTTGGAGCAAAAGTATTTTGAAAATACTCAAGTTTTACTGGAAAGACTCTGCCGGATACTTCAATTACAGGGGCATTCTCAAAAGCCCTGGAGAATTTTTGGGTATCAATGGTCGCTGAAGTGATGATTAGTTTTAGATCTTTTCGTTTTTTTAACAGATTTTTTAAAAATCCCAGCATAAAATCAATATTTAAACTTCGCTCATGGGCTTCATCCACAATAATGGTGTCATATTTATTTAAGAAGCGATCCTTTTGAGTTTCCGCCAGTAAAATACCATCGGTCATTATTTTAATATAACCTTGAGTGCTTTTTTTTTCCTGAAACCGAATTTTATAACCAACTGATTGGCCGGGAGATTCTCCGAGTTCTTCGGCAATGCGGTCGCAAACCGTTATGGCGGCAATCCTGCGTGGCTGTGTACAGGCAATCGTACCTCTAATGCCGCGGCCCGCTTCCAGACAAAACTTAGGAAGCTGTGTGGTCTTGCCGGAACCTGTTTCACCGGCAATAATGATTATTTGGTTATTTAACAAGGCTCTGATGATCTTATCTTTGTTTTGAACAATCGGGAGCCTTTGGTCATATGTTATTTTAAGCAATTTAAACCTTAATTCTAAAACGTAAAAAACACTTGATCTATTTTGATCGTATCTGATAACAATCTTTAGTTTAATGAATGTACCAGGATATTTATTAATAAAAAACAAATAAGATATCAATTTTGACTTGTTTAAGCAAGCGAGGTGTTTTGCCTTTAAAAATTCAAAAACAGATTTTGGTTTGGGGCTGGATATTTTCAGCCTTATTATTACAGGCCTGTTCAAACCCCAAAGAGACCAGCCGGAATGATTATCTGATCAAGGTTAAAGATAATTATATAATGCCGGCTGAATATAATAAGGCATTTGAAACAGCCCTGGCGGAATCGCTGCCTTATAAAACTAATCTTGATGCCAGTGCCCTGAAAGAAGCCAAATTACGGCTGGTCGGTCAGTTTGTGGATAAAATGCTGATAAAAGAAAGGGCTCAAGAGCTTGGCATTGAGATTAGTGCCGTTGAACTTGATAAGGCAGTTGCCATGATAAAGCAGGATTATCCTGATGAAACTTTTAAGCAGGTATTGCTTGAAAACGCGGTTTCTTATCCTTTATGGCTTGAAGGCCTTAAAGAGCGGCTGCTCATGGAAAAGGTTATTGGCCGGGATATCACAGCCAGGATTATAATTAATCCTGAAGATATTGAAACTTATTATATAAAAAATTATCCAGCGACAGGCTCAGCTTTTGGCACAACCCTGAAAATTCCAACTAAAGATATACAGGGCGTGATTATAAAGCAATTACGGCGGGAAAAGACGGAACAGGCTTATAATGCCTGGATTAAATCCTTGCGGGAAAGCTTTACTGTTGATATCAATCAGCCATTACTGGAAAAAATTATCAGAGAAAAATAAGGGTGTTGAAAATGAAGAATGCTTTATCATTAAAAAATAATGCAAAAAATAATACTTTTGGTAATAAAAATATTTTTAGATTTTATATAATACTGATAATAACAGGGCTGATTTGGGGGATAAATCCTTTTTTGACTTCTGCTGAAGTAGTTGACCGAATAGTCGCTGTTATTGATAATGATATTATTTTGCTTTCCGGTCTGAACAAGAAGTTTGAACCCTATGCCGTTAGAATAAAAAAGCAGATGTTTCCACTCGAAAAAGAGCAGGCCCTTTTGTATAAAGTCAGAACCGATCTTTTAAATCAGCTTATCGATCAGAAACTTACGGATCATGAAATTAAACGTAAGCATATCACAGTGGGCAGCAATCAGGTAGATAATGCTATTGAAAGAATCAAGGAGGAGAATCAATATTCGGACGAGGAGCTGCGCATTGCCCTGGCCAAAGAAGGTTTAACCATGCAGGCTTATCGGATTGAGTTGAAAGAACAGATTTTAAGAACCCGGCTGGTTAATTTTGAAGTCAAATCCAGAATTATTATAACCAAAGAAGATATTCGAACCTATTTTGAAAAAAATTTCAAGGATTTTGCCGGAGAAAAAAAATATCACCTAAAAAATATTATTTTAAAAATTCCGGAATTTGCCGATGATGATGAAAGAGCCGCAATTTCCGCCAGAATGGAAAGGATTTATCAAAGATTGAATAATGGAGCATTATTTGGCGAACTTGCGGCTGAACTTTCAGCTTCATCCACTGGTACTGCCGGCAAAGATTTGGGAATTATTAAAGAGTCAATGCTCTCGCCTCAAATTAAAAAGGCCTTAAGCGGGCTTAATCAGGACGAGTACACCAAAGTTCTGGACACAAATCAGGGGTTTCAAATATTTTATATTGAAAATATTCTGACTCCCAGGGGAAAATCCCTTGAAGAGGCAAGTTTTGAAATTAAGAATAAGCTGTTTGGACAAATAGTGAATAAGCGTTTTAATGAGTGGCTGGAAAAATTAAGGGCCAGGTCTCATATAAAAATAATTAAATAACGTCTGTTTTTATGATATAAAATAAGAGTCGCGCATGAAAAAAAATATTGAAAGTATGGCTTTTGGCCGATACTTGAGAGATATCAGGATAAAAAAAGATATCAGTCTGGATGATATTTCTCAGAGTACCCGGATTTTGAAGAGCACTCTTCTGACTATTGAGAATGAAGATCATGCTAAAATGCCGGCCCGGATTTTTGTTAAAAGTTTTTTAAGGGCTTATGCCGAGGATATAGGCGCTGACGGTGAAAAAGCTGTCGCGCATTATGAAATTAGTCGTCAGTACTGGATCAATAATACCCGAGCCGGCGCTAACCCTTCCAGGGGAAAAGAAAACGGGTTCTGGACGCGTTTGATTATTGGTTTGGGGATGTTGATAGGGGTTATAGGATTATCGCTGTATTTAGAATCTTTGATTCGGGTAACACCTTCCCAGAATACGAATTTTGTTTCAAAAGATATAATGCCCCATGAAACCACAGAAAAAGCTGTTTCAAAAACCCCATTAATTCCAGTGGCCAGGGATAAAAAAAAACACCCTGAAAAATTATTGCTTAAAATAACGACCATAGAGCCTACCTGGCTAAAGGTGGTTATTGATGGTGAAAGCGTCAGGGAGTACAGTTTAAAACCAAAAGACCGCCTGGCGCTGGAAGCCTCAACGGAATTTAATCTATTGATCGGAAACGCCAGAGGATTAAACCTGACATTTAATAATAAACCAGTAATTATAACAGGAAAAAGTCAGGAAGTCGTTACCTTGCGGCTGCCTTAGGGTTCGCATAAAAATAAAAAAATGAGATTAAAATAGCATGATTCTTAATGATAACAGTAAAATTTTTATAGAAACTATTAAAAGACTTCTGCGGCGCGGAGCCATTCCCCATTTACGCAAGATTATCAACAAAACCCATGGGGCGGATCTTTCACAGGTATTTCACGTCCTCTCCCTGCCAAATCAGCATACACTTTTTAATCTGATTGAGGATACTGAACGAAAAGGTATTCTTTTCAGCGAACTGGATGAAGATACCCTCCAGAATTTTATTCAGAAACTCTCCATTGAGGAAATTGTTGAAGTTCTTGAGAAAATGCCCACTGATGATGTGGCGGATTTTATCGGACGTTTGCCGGATGAAATGTCGGGTGCTTTGCTCAAAAAAATGAAAAAGGAGGGTTCTGAGGAGGTTGAAGACCTGCTTCAGTTTGAAGATGATTCCGCCGGCGGTATTATGGTGCCTGATTTTATTGCCCTTAGAGAGGACATTACAGCTCAGGAGGCCATTGAATCCTTGCAAAAAGAGCATCTGGAAGTTGAGATGCCCTTTTATGTGTATGTGGTGGATGAATATGGCAAGCTGGCCGGCGTTATTTCCCTGCGGCAACTGGTGGTGGTTCCTCCCTCAACCCAGCTCAAGAATTTTATGACCACTGATGTAATTTCCGTTAAAACCGATGTAGATCAGGAGGAAGTCGCCAAGATTGTTGCCCGCTATAATATTCTGGCAGTTCCCGTTGTAGATGGAGCAAACCGGATTGTGGGTATTGTTACAGTGGATGATGTTATTGATATTTTTCGACAGGAAGCAACAGAAGATATGCTGAAAATGGCAGGGGCCGGTGAGGAGTTTGTTGAAACCAAATCGATTTTTAAAAGCACCCGGATTAGGCTGCCCTGGTTATTTGCCAGTTGCTGCGGGGGTATTATTGCATTTTTAATTATTAATCGTTTTGAACATAGTTTGCATAAAATCACCTATTTGGCTGCATTTATTCCAGTTATTATGGGGATGGGGGGTAATATCGGAACCCAGTCTTCAACGATTGTGGTTCGTGGTCTTGCCACTGGACGCCTGGCAGTTCGTGATATCTGGCAGGTAGTGTTTAAGGAGTTATCAATTGGTTTAATTCTGGGCATTGTTTATGGAATAGTTATAGGATCAGTGGCCCAGGTTAAATACAGCACTGGAGCCTTTGCTTTTTCAGTAGGATTGGCAGTAATTTGCTCAATGACGGTTGCCGCTCTTGTGGGATCATTAGTGCCCATGGTGCTGGCACGGATCAATATTGATCCGGCAGTGGCTGCGGGTCACTTTGTTACCACGTCGATTGATATTGTCAGCGTGTTCTTTTATTTTTCGATAGCTACCTATTTGCTTGGTATTTGATTTAATGTCTGATTTTTCCGTCTCAGCCATTATGTTGCGGCGCATTAATTATGGTGATTCTGATCTGATTATATCGTTTTTTACCAAAGAACGGGGCAAAATTTCGGTTATTGCCAAGGCCGCAAAAAAGAGTGTTAAACGGTTTGGGGGAATTTTAGAACTTTTTTCCCTGCTGGATCTGGTTTGCACTAAAGGCAAGCACAGAACAAGGATGGCATTTCTCAAAGAGGCGGTACTGAAAAACCCTTATGAGAGTATCAGGAGTGATATTCTAAAAACCGCTTATGCCGGCTTTTGGGCTGAATTGACCAATACCTGGCTGGAAGAAGGGGTCAAACAGGTTCAGCTTTTTAATTTGCTGGAGCAGGTACTGAATCATCTGGATAAGGGCCCTGCAAGTCCTGAAATTTTAAGTATTTTATTTCAATTACGGTTTTCAGCCATAGCTGGAATAGTACCCAATCTTTCGCATTGCTGCCGGTGTGGCCGAAGTTTTGACGATATCAGACAAGATCGCCTGGAGCCTGACTTTCGTCAGGGTGGTGTTATCTGTCTTAAATGTTCAGCCGGCAGTGGTTTGCCGGTTGGATATTTGTCACAAGGCACCCTTAAACAACTTCAATGGCTTTTAAGAGGTGATCTGGATCAAGCCATTAGAATCAGGTTCGCTCCTTATGCAATGGCTCAGGGGAAAAAATTTATAGAAAGATTTATACTTTTTCATCTGGGCCGTAATTTGAAAAGTTATAAATTTTTAAACCAGATTCGTTCTTAGG
>JASFBJ010000476.1 GCA_030149585.1 Desulfobacterales bacterium
ATTCTTCCCCTTTTCCGGCTGGTTTCCAAAAAAATCTTTTTCACCTTTTTGCACAGAGTTATAATCTCTTCAACATCCTCCATTTTTTCCATTGGCAAACCGATCATGAAATAAAGTTTAAGGTTTGGAATACCGCTTTTTACCAGGTTTTCAGTTGCTAAAAGAACATCTTGTTCTGTGATTCCCTTATTGATTACCCGGCGCATTCGCTCTGAACCGGCATCCGGCGCAATAGTGGCTGTTTTGATATGACTTTGTTTTAAAGCAGTAATTAATCCAGGTGATAATGCATCTGCTCTTAAAGAGCTGAAAGAGATACTGATTTTGCTGGAAATATTTTTACTGACAAGTTCTTCGATTCCAGGCAAATCGGAAACTGCTGCTCCTACCAGGCCTATTTTATTTGTTTTGGCAATTCCTTCCTGAAATAATTTATTCAAAACAGCCACAGAGCGAAAACGGGGGGGCCGGTAAATATAGCCGGCAGTACAGAAACGACAGCCATGTGGGCAGCCGCGGGAGACTTCTATTAAAAAAGTATTATCAAAGGTGGTGTGAGGTGTTAAAATTCGGCTGCATGTTTTTGTTTGGGAAATATCTGTTAAAAAAACTTTTTTTATTTTTTCAGGGCCGGGCCCCAGTGCTTTAAATTCAGCCAGTGTGTTGTCCTGGTTATAAGACGGCTTAAAAAATATGGGCACATAAACACCCTGAACCTGTTTTGCCAATGCAGCAAGAATTTCAGTTTTGGAAGTATTTTTCGGCAGACCGGTTTTTTCAAGACAGGTTATTATGGCAGGAATAAGATTTTCAGCCTCACCAATTAAAAACAGGTCTATGAAGGCGGCCAAAGGTTCGGGATTTAAATAACAGGTTACCCCCCCTGCGAACACCAGAGGGAGGGGGGAAGATCTGGCTTCAGATCGCAAGGGGAGACCTGCCTGTGCTAAAATTGTCAAGATATTTGGGTAGTCATTTTCAAATGATAGAGAAAAAGCCACAATATCAAATGAGGTCAGAGGTTGCCTGGATTCAAGACTTATAATCCTGCCTGTATTTTGGTTATTCTTTTCAGGTAAAAATGCTCGTTCGCAAACAACATCTTCAATCAGGTTAAAAATATGATAAACTGTCTGAAAACCAAGGTTTGACATTCCAACATGATACTGATTCGGATATACCAAAGCAATCCGGATACGATTTGACCAGGATTTTTTGACAGTTCCAGTCTCATTTGCAATAAATTCGTTAAACGATTCAGGTTTTTTCCCCGGCATAAATTTATTTTACTTTCCTGGGCAGTCTCCTAATCGGCTTTACGTCGTAAAAAAGTAGGAATATCCAGATCATTATTATCAATAATAAGTCCTTTATATCCGCGGTATGCAGCTCCGCTGGATTCCCCCACGGCTTTTTGTCTGCGGATATAGGTCGGCTCATCATAATCTACTGCGCTATTTAAATCTGCAGGCGTAATATCCCTGAGTTTTCCTCTTAAAGGTGGATCATTAATATTAATGACTTCCTTTTTTTCAGGCTCTCCACCTATTCCAGTCGCTATTACAGTAATTCGCATTTCATCACCAAGTTTATCATCAATTACCGTGCCCCAGATTATCTCGGCCTCTTCTCCTACTTCACTACTGATTTTTTCAGAAGCTTCGGTCATCTCATCGATCGTGATATCACTGCTGCTGGAAATATTCATTAAAACCCCTTTGGCTCCGGAAATTTCAATATCTTCCAGCAATGGATGGGAAATGGCTCTTTCAGCAGCTTCAATCGCGCGGTTATCGCCGCTGGCGATGCCAATTCCCATAATAGCCATTCCAGCCTTGGCCATGGTTGTTTTTACATCAGCAAAGTCCAGATTAACCAGGCCGGGAATCATAATCAGATCAGTTATTCCTTTAACAGAGTGTAAAAGAATTTCATCAGCTTTTTTA
>JASFBJ010000477.1 GCA_030149585.1 Desulfobacterales bacterium
GTGGAGGCGATTGTCAGAAACCTGGATAGTGTTGAGAAAAAATTAAAAAAAATGGTTGTTAATGGAAATCCGAGCTTGGAAGAATTTGCTGTTGCAGGTGCTGACTATTTACTGGAAAATCAGGCAATTTCAATTATGCTTGGCCATTTTATGTTAAAAAAGACAATTAACTCAAATGCCTGGGAACGCTTTGCCCTGATTCAGAAATTCGCGCTTGAGATGATTAGAGATGTATTGGCAAAATCCAATATTGAAGTTCCAAATCAGAATTATATTCATATGATCTATGCCTCGGTTATTGGAATAGTAATGACTTACCGCAACTATCCAGGCAGGTCTATAGATGAGATCCGAAAACATATACATGAGCTTTGTAAACTTAGCAGCCGGGTATATATAAATCAACTGACCTCTCTATCCCAAAAAGATTGATTAAAATGAAAAGATCACAATTCCAATTTTTTTTCCTGATTTGCCTTTGTTTTGCTTTTTGCCTTATAATCGGGGCCTGCTCAATCCAGAAACTCGTAATTTCCGAAATTACTTCAATGGCTAAAAAGGGTTTAACGGCTTTTGAGCAGGATGATGACCTGGAGATGCTCGAGAAAGCAATGCCTGCCAATATCAAGCTTCTTGAAACACTGCTTGCAAACAGCCCAAACAACCCAGGCCTGCTTATCCTGCTCTCCCGCTTATATGCCGGCTATAATTTTGCCTTTGTGGAAAGCCGGCTGGAAATGCTTGAACTTTTAAAAAGTTCAAATTTAAAAGCTGAAAAAGTCCTTCATCAGGCTGTCAACAGATATTATCTTAAAGGAGCTGAGTATGGGCTGCGGGCTCTTGAAGCTGCATATCCTAACTGCAGGCAAATTATTAATAATGTGGAGCTTTTTGATTCATGGATTGGCTCTCTTTCTCTAAATGATGTTCCAGCCCTTTTCTGGTATGCTTTTAATCTCGGAGCTTATGTTAATCAAAATATTGATTCCATAAAAGTTATAGCAAAAGCGCATATTGCTGAAAAAGCAATGCTGCGGGTACTTGAACTTGATCAAAATTATTCTCTTGGCGGAGCTCACCTTTTTTTGCTTGCATATTATGGATCACGCACACAGCTTATGGGAGGAGATCCAGACAGGGCACTTGCCCATTATCAAAACCTGAAATCCCTGAATGGAAATAAATATTTTTTGGCTGATCTTTATTACGCCCGATTTTATCTGCAGCAAAAGCAGGAACGCCGAGAATTTATTCGGGTTTTAAAAGATTTGATCGAAAACCGAAAGTCCTGCGCGCAATATGCTTTTTTTAATAAGGTAGCTGTAAAACGGGCAAAATTATACCTGAATGCCGTTGATCAATTTTTTTAATAATTATATTTCAGAAAAATACAATTATAACGGGATGATAATCTGCCATGCTTAAAGTATCAGATATACTTTTAAATATTAAATCAAACCATTTGGTCAATTTAATAATTATTACTCTGGTTATACTATTTTTTTTCCAGGAGCTGGATCTGGTCAAAGAAAAGCTCTTTACTCATTTTTCTGCCGGCTTTGAAAAAAAAGGCTATGTGCTCCTTGGTTTTGCTGAGGCCGGCTTTGTATATTTTTTTTCAAAAAAAAATATTGCTGATGAAAAAATAATAAAAAAAATCAAGATGTGGGTCTGGAAGGGAGACCGGGTTGCTGAAACCTTTTTAAGTACATTTGGAATTAAATATGTGCCGCTGCACCTTACAGACGTTAATACCGGTCTTGAAACAGGCATGCTGGACTCATTTTATGCTCCTCCTCTGGGCAGCGGTTGCCTTTCAATGGTATGCCAAAATAAGGTATATGCTCGATTTTCCAATGGTGAATTCAACCGGTGCCTTGCTGATGAATAAACGTACCTTTAATAAACTTTCTATCAAAAACCGTATAATCTTAAAAAAAACAGCG
>JASFBJ010000223.1 GCA_030149585.1 Desulfobacterales bacterium
AGCTGCCCCATAGCTGCGAGACTTTCAGATCGAATCAACTGTTCCTGGGTACGCTCTTTTTCCTTTAAAGCTTTTTCCAGGTCAGCGGTTCTTTGTCTGACCTTTTTTTCAAGATTTTTATTTAGTTTATTGATGATTTGACAAGATCTTGCATTTTCAATGGCCAGGGCACTTTGATCAGCCAGAATTTCGAGCAGATAAAGGTCTTTATCAGAATAAAAATTACCAGAAGATTTATTTCCCAGAATGGCAAATCCATTTAATTTATCGTTAAATATCATGGGCATTACAATTTCAGCCCCTAACAGATTCAACTCTTTTAAAGAGTTTTTTTCGGTTTCGCTCTTTTTACCACTGCCAAGCCGCATTTTTATCACTGGTTGTTTTATTTCCATCATATATCTGACCAGCCAAGAATCCTGAGAGATCAGGATAGAACTTGTTTTTTTATAATATTTTCCTCTGGTGGCAAAAGAAAAATAGCCTGAACGAACAGGATCATAGATAAACAAAGAGCAATTATCGACTTTCATGGCCTGGCTAACGGTATCAAGCAGTAAACGTGCAATTTCATCAAAATCCAGCACAGATGCAATGGTACGGCTGACCTGTCTTAAGGTGGCCTGATACTCATAAGTTTCTTTGGCAAATAGATGATCTACAATTTTTTGAACCCAGGTTTTTAAAGGTCCGAAAAGCAATGCGATAAACAGAAAAAAAATAACAGGGAAAAAGCTTGAATCATATAGCTCAAAACCTTTAAGCAATCTGTCGGCAATAATGATAATCAAGGCATAAAGCCCTGTCAGCATGGCTGTCAGGATCGAATAGAGCAGGCTTTTTTTTAGGATAATGCCCATGTCTAAAAGATTATGTTTGAAAATTCCAATTGAAAAGATAAAAAGCGGTATAAAGCTGAAATTTCCAGGAGGATAGATTGGATAACCTAAAACAGGCAAAACATTAAGGCCAACCATCAGGCCCATTATACCAAAACCAGCAAATACATATTTTAAACGATTTTTTTTGCGACTGTCTTTTTCAGTAATAATTCCATTATAAATCTGTTTCAGAATATAAAGAGTCATAACTACTGCTGCGATTCCGATCAGAGGATAAAGCGTACCGCCTTTGCCAAAATAGCCAAAAGAAAATTTTTGCATGGATTTAATGCAAAGGGGAGTTGGCGTGGAACACATTAGGATAAAGGCAAACCCATAGGCTGTCCTGATTATCCATTTACGATGTTTTATGCCGAGATATTCTTGAAAAAAATGAAAATAAACGGGAATCAGCAGGATATGAAAAATATGCCCGATACGGCTGCTGATTAAAGCAATATGCGCTGATTTAACATTAAAATTAATGAGAATATCAATGTACAAAATTACGCCCAGCAGGCAAATTAATGAAAAATAGTGGTTAATTCTGGATTTTTGGCCGAAAATAAATGTAAAAATGCCAAGACCGGCAAAGGATAACAGCGTTAAAAAAGGTGGAATACTATAAACAGTCATGAATTTATTTTACTCCGTTCAAGTGGATGCGATAAGCAAGGCAATGCGATTTATTCTTGCAGTTGTCCCAACATCTCTCGGGCGTGAGCCAGCGTTGCAGAGGTTATTTGAACCCCGCCCAGCATTCTGGCAATCTCTTCAAGCCGCTGTTCCCCTTTTAGCGGGGTAATGGATGTCTGTGTTCGCTGGTTTATCACTTTTTTGGATATCTTATAATGGTGATTACCAAATTTGGCAATTTGCGGCAGATGGGTGATGCAGATGGTCTGGTGATAACGGGACAGGTCAGCCAGCTTTTCTCCTACAACTTCTGCCACACTGCCGCCGATTCCTGCGTCTACCTCGTCGAAAATAATGGTCTCCACTGAATCACTGCGGGCTAAAATGGCTTTTAATGCAAGAACTACTCTGGAAAGTTCTCCTCCGGAAGCAATCCCTGCCAGAGGTTTTATCTCCTCCCCTGGATTGGGGGCTATCATAAAAACAACCCGATCCAGACCGGTTTCGCTTATTGCCTGGCTGTCAGTCACAAGATAGAAAGGCATTTCTTTTGGGGCGGGCTGCTGCATTATTTTTATTTTAAATCGAATCGGGCCCATTTGAAGATCGGAAAGTTCCTGCTCCACTCTGCCGGCCAGTGATTGACAGGCCTTAATCCGTTTTAAGGATAGTTGTTTGGCACAACTTGCCAGGCGCTCATGTATTGTGGCCAGACTTGTCCGCAGATTTTTGATTTCATGGTTTAAATTTTGCGTTTTGCTCAACTGATTTTCAATTTCAAGAAGCTGATCTGAAATATTTTCAAGAGAACCACCATATTTACGTTTTAAGCGGTTGAGCTGATCAAGTCGTTCCTCTATCCGGCCAAGGCGTTGATCATCGGTTTCAATCCGGTTGGAATAATCCCGCAGTTCTTCCACCAGGTCTTCAATCTGATAACCGGATTCTTCAATTATTTCAGCCTTGGCACCAAGCAGCTCATCAAGCTCCCCAACTCGCGAAAGATCTTTTTTGACCTCGCCCAAACGCTCGATAATAGAATCCTGGGCTGTGTAAAGGGTTTCAATGACGCGGTTAACTGTCTGAAAAATTAAATCCCGGTTTTTAAGCTGTTTTCGCTCCTTTTCAAGATTTTTATCTTCCTCCGGCAAAATCAATGCCCCCAGAATCTCCTCTTTTTGAAATTCAAGCAGTTCAATCCGGTCTTTTTGTTTTTTTTTTAAAGATATTAATCCGTCAAATTTCTTAATCATAGGGAGCAACTGGTTATAATCATCCAGAACCTGGCTGCGCAGACTCAGCAAGCCTGCATATTGATCCAGTATCAGCAAATGCTGTTCCTCTTTTAAAAGCCTCTGATGAGCGTGCTGACCTGAAATTCCAGCCAGATTTTGGGTGATAGAGGTTAATAATTGAATCGTTGCCATGCGACCATTAATATAAATGCGATGGCGATCATTGCAAGAGATAATCCGCCTGATCAAAAGACCTTGAGCAGCATCTAACCCCTGATCAGCCATGGCTTTAGCAGCCTGGCTGCTGGAATCTATCTGAAACAAAGCTTCCAGTTCAGCGGTTTGAGCGCCGGTACGGATCAATTTAGCAGTGGCCCTGCTTCCCAAAAGCAGGTTCACGGCATTGATAATTATTGATTTGCCTGCACCTGTTTCTCCGCTTAAAATGGTAAGTCCTTGAGAAAATCTTATTTTAAGATCATCAATAATGGCAAAATTTCGAATAACCAGTTCTTCAAGCATCCGGGAAAGCCCTATGTTAAAATGACATGCAGAAGAATAAATAATACACAGGTAAAAAGGCCGGTAGCAAAACAGATGTAGGCCAGTCTCAAGTACCTGTATTTTTTTGCGGCCAGAAATTTGCCAAGGGTATAGACCTCCTTTACCTGTGCCTGATAGACTTTGTTGTGATCATTGAGCATCTCCTCCATTCCGATCTCAAACTCTTTATAATCCAAATGGATGAAATCGCCGAAAAAGAGCAAATTCATATCTGTTTTTTCAAACTCCTCAAATTTCTGGGTTTTGACGTATACCGGCACTTTAGGCATTACAGCATAGATTGCCAGAAAAATAGTCAACAGAGAAAAGCAAATCAGGATAATGGCCGCCCATTTCAGCTCATCATCAGTGATATAACTCACTGAAAGGGTAAGAACAATGGTTGCTGTTGTCAAAAGCATATTGGCTTTGGCATCTGCCATAGAGCTGAGGTGGACGTGATGATTACGGGTTTGCCGAATCATTTGATCCAGATGCGTGCCTGCCTGGTTTATTTTCATTAGTAGCTCTTCCTGTAAAATGATTATTTAACAAATATATTTTAAAATTAAAGTTGCGCAATAAAAATGTCAATCAATATTCGGATAACCGGTGATTTCTTGAATTTTATTATAAAGTGGTTTTAGTTGTTTATACATTTTGGCATAAACTTCGCGATACAGGGCATCGTAAAGATTATGATTTGCGTAATCAGGCTCAAACACCTCTCCCACCCTGGTCATGGCTTTAACAGCCGTTGTAAAATCAGGATGCATTTCCAGGCCGACTGCCGCATCTATGGCAGCTCCAAGCCCGGAAGTTTCGTAAAGATGAGGCCTGGCAGTTGGCAAACCAAAAACATCTGCCGTAAGCTGAAGGGCCACATCACTTTGAGACCCTCCGCCCGACACTCGAAGGCTTGAGATTTTTTGACCGCTTTTTTTCTCTATACGCTCTTTTCCTTCTCTTAAAGCATAGGCTAAACCTTCCAGAATTGAGCGGTAAAAATGAGCCCTTGTATGAATATCGCCAAATCCGATAATCGCCCCTTTAGCTTTAGGACCCGGTGATTTTAATCCCGGTGTCCAGTATGGCTGCAAAATTAAACCCATGGACCCGGGCGGAATTTCTTCCAGCAGCTTTTCAAAGAGGGTTTCCGGCAGGAGTCCCTGGCGGGCGGCTTCCTGCTGTTCTGGATGGCCGAATTCTTCTTTAAACCAGTTAACCATCCAATACCCCCGATCCACCTTGACTTCAATTGAATGATAACCCGGCACTGCCGAAGGATATGCCGGCAAAAGAGCAATCGGTTCAATATATTTTTTGCTGGTAATATTAATAGTTGCAGCACTACCATAGCTTAGACATCCCACCTCCGGTTTTAGACTGCCGGATCCGATCACTTCGCAGGCTTTATCTCCGGCTGCCGCGACAAGAGGTAAACCTTTCGGTATACCGGTTAATTTGCTTGCCTGTCTAGTGATGGTTCCAAGGATTTTACCAGGCATTAAAAGTTTCGGCAGCATTTCCGGTTTAACAGGCAAACAGAGCCATTTCCAATTCCAGTTAGGCGCCCAGCACAAATGTTTATAATCAAAAGGGATATAGCCAACCTGGCAACCCACTGAATCAATAAACTCACCTACCAGCTTATACGTCAAATACCCTGACAACATCAGGTATTTATGAGTATTTTCCCATATATCAGGCTGAAATGTATTAATCCAGTTGGCTTCAGCTTCAGCCATAAAATAGGAGATGGTTTTGCGCAAACCAATCAGCTTAAAAAGCCAACCCCATGCCCCTTCCATAGCCGGCAAACCATGAGTCTTGCGCTGATCAAGCCAGCTTATCACGGGTCGCAAAGGCTGCCCCTTTTTATCTAAATTAACAACCGTACCCCGCTGGGTTGTTAAACTAATTCCAGCGATTCTGTCTTTAAAAAGGCCCTTATTTTGCCATAAACGCTGACAGGCTGTGCAAAGGGCTTTCCAGAAAATTTCAGGATATTGCTCAGCCCAGCCCGGTTTTTTAGAAAAATATGGTTCAAATGCAACTTGCTCTCTAATAAGTAAATTACCTTCCAGGTCAAAGATTAAGGCTTTTAGGCTTTGAGTACCGTTATCAATAGCCAATAATAAGTCTTTGGAGTTCATTTTGCCACCTGTTTCCCTCAAAATGGGATAGGGGTTCTATAATTGATAGTGCTTGCTGTTGATAAAACATAAATCGCCTCACTGTTTGAGCATGTCTTTGAGCGAGTATTTTATTATTTCCAAGAATTTGCCGCGATATTATTTAATGAGAGGAAAATATAGTATGAAAAAAAGTTCACATTATAACTTAAATGTATCAATAATTATGAACATAATTACCCAGACTTATTTTTCAATCAAACGCAAAAGCATATATCTTATTGGATATACGGAATAATTAAAAGTTATCAAAATATTGTCTAAATTGGCACAATCTCTGCTTTTTGCTCAATAATAAATACATCTGAATCAGACCTTTTTGAAAAAAACAGGTTCAACTCATTTTTATCTTAAATAGTAAATGGACGAATGGATATGAAAAATTATTTTGAAAGAAGGCAAAATCCTGATCGCAGGGCGCAAAAAATATTAGAAGGAGGTAAATACCTCGCCATGGGTTCTCGTTCCCGCCCCCGCCGAGCTGCAGACAGGGCAAAAGCTTACCGCATTGATATCCATGGTCAAAAAACCATGTTTATGGTAATTCTGATTCTGATTCTAAGCATTGCTGATGCTGTGTTCACCCTTAACATTCTGAATCAGGGAGCCAGGGAATTAAACCCAATAATGAACTATTTTATTGCCCGTG
>JASFBJ010000224.1 GCA_030149585.1 Desulfobacterales bacterium
ACCTTATAAAAAACTTGATCATCGAGTATAAGAAACAAGAAGTTTCTTGGTAGGACAAAATAAATCCACAAAATTGCGCTGGATGCTGGTTTGTCTACAAGGCACATCCACCTGCGCATATCGACATACGTGCCGGTGGATGTAGCGCAGTAGACGAACCAACAGATAAGCAAGGTGTGGATTTATTTCCGGGGACCTAAGGCATTATATCATGGATGTCCCCGTTATTTTGCCTTGATAAGGGAATAATACTCAGGCATACTTAAAGAATATTATTTTTCAGCAATTCAGCTTTAAATATTTTTCAATAATTCTCATATCAAACCATAGGAGGATAGCTTTATGAATGAAGTTGTAATCGTAAGTGGAGCAAGAACTGCCGTGGGTACTTTTGGCAGTGCATTAAAAACAGTTCCGGTTATTGATCTTGGATCTCTTGTAATGAAGGACGTTCTCAAACGCGCCGGCTTGAAACCAGTTGCAGGCGAATTCGCTATGGATGTGGGTCCTGAAAAATTAAAAGATCAAGGTTTGACTGATCTGGAAAAACGTGGCTATGACTGGGATGATAATGCCTCTCCGATCGTTATTGATGAAGTAATTATGGGTAATGTTCTCCAGGCGGGACAGGGACAAAATACAGCTCGTCAGGCCATGATTAAAGCCGGTATTCCAAAAGAAACTCCGGCATTTACAATTAACAAAGTTTGCGCTTCAGGTCTTAAGTCAATTGCTCTTGGAGCTGCCTCGATTATGTCGGGCCAGGCAGAAGTTGTTCTGGCCGGTGGTCAGGAAAATATGAGCATGGCTCCTATGGCTCTGCCAAAAGCTCGCTGGGGGCACAGGATGGAAATTTCAGGAAAAGGCGATATCTATGATCTTATGGTTTATGATGGCCTTTATGAAATTTTTTATGGATATCATATGGGAGTTACTGCTGAAAATATTGCTGCATTATATGATATCAGCCGAAAGGCCCAGGATGAACTGGGCGTTTTGAGCCATCAACGGGCAAGAACTGCCATCAAAGATGGCCTGTTTGCTCAGGAAATAGTTCCAGTGGTTATTAAATCCCGCAAAGGTGATATTATATTTGACATAGATGAACGTCCCATGGATACCAGCCTTGAAAAGATGGCCAAACTCAGGCCGGCTTTTAAAAAGGATGGAACGGTAACCGCAGGCAACGCTTCCGGCATTAATGACGGAGCTGCTGCCGTGCTTTTAATGAACGCTGAAAAGGCCAAAGAAATGGGGCTTGAGCCAATTGTCAAAATTAAAGGCTTTGCCTCAGGTGGGGTTGATCCGGCCTATATGGGGATGGGGCCTATTCCGGCCATCAAGAAAGTCTTAAAAACTACAGGCATGACTATAGACGGTCTTGATATGATTGAACTTAACGAAGCCTTTGCCTCCCAGGCCATTGGCTGTATGCGGGAGCTGAAAATTCCCATTGAAAAACCCAACAAACTTGGTTCCGGTATTTCACTGGGACATCCAATTGGTTGTACCGGCGCGCGCCAGATGGTTACCGGCATAAACCAGATGCAGCGTAAAGGATATAACACAGGTCTGATTTCCATGTGTATCGGCGGTGGAATGGGCATGGCCATGATTATAACAAAATAATTATAACAAAATAATTTTTTGCTTTACTTGGTATTTAGTTATTGTTACATAAGTATGTTTCGGGCTTGTATTGAAAATACGGTTTTTGTTTTCAGGCAGGCCTTTACCAGTTTTTTTAAAAAATTCTGGGTTTTTTAAAAAATTCCGGGTGATTAAATTTTTATTATTAACCACCAGAGTATGGGAGATATTGCGATGAATATGAGCAGGCGTCTGGGAATTTTGGTCTTTTGCGGTGTACCTGCGATTATTGGGGGAGGTATTATTTACGGTATTTTCGGCAGCTATATTCCGGTTTTTATTTATGAGGTCATTCTTGCCCTGGCCGCCGGCGGGGTTGCCAGTAAATAGGGCTATTGGCTGTTATCCAAATATTCTCACAGCATTATTATTCAAAATTTTTGGATAATCCTTTGTCTGAAAATCTATAATTTAAAAACCAACAGACAAAGCACCTTTTAGAATATCTTTTGGCAGGCTGTCTTGTATCCTCTGAATCAGCTGGATAAACCCAGGTAAACCATGTGCCTTTCTTAGCCAGGCGAATTCCAGCCGGAAATATCTCTTTGGTTTCCCGTTAACCTTATTTTGCCTAAAGCGGATATTTAACTGCACTGCGAAATCTATGCCTGGAGGAAAGATGGAAGACAGAATATCCCGTAATATGACATTATGGTTTTTTCTAGCCTGCTTTTTGATTTCAACATATATGCTGGGTAGACTGATTTGGCCGTTTTTGTCGATTATTATAATGGCTGCTGTTTTGACCGGGATTTTTCATCCGGTTTTTCGGTTTTTTAATATTAAAGATAAAATCAATGCTAATTTTGCTTCCTTTCTAACCTGTTTGCTGATTTTTTTAATTCTTTTTATCCCCATTATATTTTTTGTGGGCATTTTATCAAAAGAGGCTTACTCTCTGTATCATGCTGCCAAAGGAGCTGTCTTAAGCGATCAGATCAACGATCTTTTGCAAAACAGTCGGATTTTGGATAAAGCCAATGTCTGGCTGGGCAGATTTAATATTCATTTAACCGGAGCTGAATTAAACAAGGCAATCTCAGAAACAGGAAAGGTTGTGGGGCTGTTTTTATATGAACAGGCCATGGCAATCGCTTCCAATACATTAATTTTTATATTGGATTTTTTTTTGATGCTTCTGGTGATTTTTTTTCTTTTGATAGATGGTGGAAGTTTAATTAAATTTATTACAGGCTTATCGCCCCTGCCCAGGGAACAGAGTGAGATTTTAATTGATAAATTTAATGAGATAGCCGGCGCTATTTTATTGGGCAATGGTTTGGGAGGTTTAATTCAGGGAGTTGCAGGGGGTCTGGTTTTCTGGATTTTTGGTTTGCCGTCTGCTCTCTTATGGGGCGTTGTCATGGGTTTTTTGGCTTTTTTGCCGATTATCGGAATAGGAGCCGTGTTTATTCCAGCTGCGATTTATTTTTTTTTAATCGGCAGGATCGGGGCCGGCCTTTTTTTTATTATTTTCTACCTGCTTTTGTCAGGCATTGTTGAGTATTTTTTTAAACCAAAGCTGGTTGGGCATCGGGTAAAAATGCATACCCTGCTGGTATTTTTTGCCATTATCGGCGGAATGAAAATGTTCGGTATTCTGGGAATTATTTATGGCCCCCTGGTTGTATCCGTCTTTATAACATTATCAGAAATATACCAGACCAACTATCAAGCTTTATTTGAACAATAAAATCATTAACTGCTTAAAATACGAATTAGGTGTTTTATGACCGATTTAGACCGTTTCACAGATATCAGCATTGAAAGCGAAATGAAAAAATCCTATCTGGATTATGCAATGAGCGTCATTATCGGGCGTGCTCTTCCAGATGTGCGGGATGGCTTAAAGCCGGTTCACAGGCGAATTCTTTTTGCCATGCATGAACTGAAAAATGACTGGAATAAACCATATAAAAAATCAGCCAGAATTGTCGGCGATGTTATTGGTAAATATCATCCCCATGGAGACAGCGCTGTTTATGACACTATTGTGCGTATGGCGCAGGAATTTGCCATGCGGTATCCACTTGTCGACGGGCAGGGTAATTTTGGATCAGTGGATGGAGATCCAGCGGCTGCCATGCGGTATACTGAAATCAGAATGGCACACCTCTCCCACCTGATGCTGGAAGATCTGGACCGTGAAACAGTTGATTTTATTGCAAATTATGATGAATCCATGGAGGAGCCAACAGTATTGCCGGCTAAAATGCCGGCACTTCTGGTTAATGGTTCATCCGGTATTGCCGTGGGCATGGCCACAAATATCCCCCCGCATAATCTGACTGAAGTGGTTAACGCCACCATAGCCCTGATTGATAACCCGGATTTGAGCCTGGCGGAGATCATGACCCATGTGCCCGGACCTGATTTTCCAACAGCAGGATTCATATACGGTACCAAAGGTATTCGGGATGCATACCATACCGGACGGGGTATAATCCGGCTTAGGGCCCGCATACAAATCGAGGAAGACAAAAAGACCCACATGGAAACCATTGTGGTGACCGAGCTTCCATATCAGGTTAACAAGGCCAGACTGATTGAGAAAATATCCTATTTAATGAAGAATAAACAGATCGAGGGTATTCGCTTTGTAAGAGACGAGTCTGATCGGGAAGGCATGCGGATAGCAATAGCGCTTAAACGCGATCAGGTTTCGGGCGTAATTATTAATCAGCTTTATAAGCATACCCAGCTGGAAAACAGCTTTGGAATTATCTTGCTGGCAGTGGTAAATAATCGGCCGGAGATTTTAAGTTTTAAAGAGATTCTGGAAAATTTTATTGGTCACCGTAAAGAAATTATAATCAGGCGAACCAGCTATGATTTAAAAAAAGCTGAAGCCCGTGCCCATATTCTGGCAGGTTTGAAAATAGCTTTAGATAATCTGGATGATGTAGTAGCCCTTATTCGAAAGTCCAAATCACCAGCAGAGGCCAAACAAGACCTTATCATAAAATTTGATCTTTCCGCTATTCAGGCCCAGGCAATTCTGGATATGCGCCTCCAGCGTTTGACAGGACTTGAGCAGGATAAAATTCTTCAGGAATACAAGTCAGTTATGGCTGACATTGCCCGTTTTAAAGAGATTTTAGCCAATGAAAATCTGGTATTTAAGATTATCAAAGAGGAATTGAGCGAGCTTAAAGACGGGTTTGGAGATATCAGGCGATCTGAAATAGTTGAGTCAACCAGGGAGCTGACCATTGAGGATATGATCGCCCAGGAAGATATGGTGGTAACTATTTCAAAAACAGGTTATATTAAACGCAATCCCATTACACTTTACGAAAGCCAGAGAAGAGGCGGCAAAGGGAAAATCGCCATGGGGACCAAGACAGAGGATTTTGTGGCCCATTTATTTGTTGCCTCTACGCACCATACTTTTTTGTTTTTTACTAATCAGGGCAATGTTTATTGGCTTAAAGTCTATGATATTCCTCAGGCCGGCCGCCATAGCAAGGGAACTGCAATTATAAACCTGTTAAATTTCAAAGAAGGTGAAAAGCTGACCACGGTTTTAGCCGTAAAATCTTTTGAACCTGGGTTTTTTGTTTTAATGGCCACCAAAGCCGGAATAGTTAAAAAGACTGACCTGATGGCCTTTAGCAGGCCAAGGACCAACGGAATTATAGCAGTTGCCCTTAATTCCGGAGATGAATTAATTACTACCCGAATTACAGACGGAACCCGTAATGTGTTTATGGGCTCGGCCTTGGGTAAATCAATCCGGTTCCATGAATCTGAAATTCGCCCCACAGGCCGAACTTCCAGAGGCGTGATCGGCATGCGCATGGCAAAAGGAGATCAGATAGTTGGGACGGAAGTGCTTGATCATGGACAGACACTTTTAGCGGTTACGGAAAATGGTTTTGGTAAAAGAACCGCAATTGACGAATACCCGATTCACCGCAGAGGCGGTAAAGGGGTAATTTCCATCAAGACCAGTAAGCGCAATGGTCTTGTTGTGGCTATTATTCTGGTTAATGAGGCTCAGGATCTTATGCTGATGACCAATAGCGGAAAATTAATCCGGATTCCCATTAAAGGAGTCTCGGTTATCAGCCGCAATACTCAGGGTGTAAAACTGATCGGCATGGAATCCGGTGACCGTGTAATGGGCGCAGCCGGAATTGCTGAAAATGGAGAGCAGCCAATTGCTGATTAGAGGTAGAAATGAATAATTCTGATATTAATTCAATGAAAATAGGGGTGGTGGGAGCCGGCAGCTGGGGAACTGCTCTGGCTGATCTTTTATGCTGCAAGGGCTATCTTGTTGATTTGTGGGTATTTGAAACCGAGCTTAAAAAAGAGATGGAAAAATCTCGTGAAAATAAGATTTTTCTACCTGGAGTTACTCTTTCTGAAAATCTGCATCCCACCAATAATCTTGAAAAAGCGGTTGCTGACAAGGATCTTGTTCTGGTTGTGGTTCCTTCCCATCTGGTTCGTCAAACAGCT
>JASFBJ010000478.1 GCA_030149585.1 Desulfobacterales bacterium
GATGGCCTGAAGCTGTGATGCATAGTTGGGGAAGTTAATTCGTCCTCGTTCCTAATGCCAAAATGCGAAACAAAATTGAACAGACTTGTAACTCTGAGGGATACGAAGCTATTATTATATGTACACCAGAAGAGCTAATGGAGAATTAATACTATGTGGGAAGATCCAATTGTAAAAGAAGTTCGTAAAGTAAGAGAAGCACATGCTGCCAAATTTCATTATAATTTGCATGCAATATACCAGGATTTAAAACGGCAAGAAAGAGAGAGCAATAAAAGATTTATAACTTTTCCACCTAAAAAATTTGCGCCAAAAATTAAAAAAAACAGCATAATGATGGGATGAACTTGGATTTAAAAAAGGCTGACGTTTTTTTAATCCAGTTATCAAAGCCGTTTCTACGCAGGAGCATGGGAACAAGGCCAAAATTTAGTTTACACTTTTTAGATGTTGCTTCTTGCCTGGTTCCCATGCTCCAGCGTGGGAACCCTATGTGGTATGCATTCCCACGCTGGAGCGTGGGAACGAGAAAATATGTGGTTCACATATAGCAACGGAACATTAATGCGCTAAAAGGGTGATAGGTAAGGTATGTCTCTAATAGACGATATACGCAGGAAGATCAAAATTCAAAATGAAAGTTTAGTGGAGCGTTTGGTAACTTATACCTTAGAATTTGAAGAGAAATTCTACATTGTTGAGAACGTTCCCGCACGTGTAAATGAGGAAACAGGTGAACAGTTTTTTTCTCCATCAACAGTAAAATACCTGCACAAAACAATCCTCGGACATGCAAAGCCGCGTCGAGTGATGGAAACACCTGTTTTTGAATATACGGAGATGGCATTGCAATAGCCATAAGAATAATTGTGTTAAATTGGTTAAAAAGGAGTTTTGATGGTAGCAATATTACCGGCATCAAGCAAAGGCGGTGGCGAAGTTTTAGGGGCTCCTGATGTATGTTTAACTCCGGCTCCGCCGGCGCCCAGCCCTGTTCCAATGCCATATCCCAATAAAGGATCTTTAAGCCAGGCCAGCAAGACATCCACAAAGGTCAAGATTGCAGGCAAGGCAGCCGTGACCAAAAAATCCGAGATACCAAGGTCCATGGGTGATGAGGCCGGTGTTAATAAGGGAGTTATGTCCGGTATGAATATGGGCAAAATAACATTTAAAAAGGGAAGCTCAAAGGTAAAAATTCAGGGGGATGACTGCATTCATGCAACTTCAGTTACAGGTCATAACGGAGTAAGTGCGAATGTTCCAGCGGGCGCTCAAATTGCCCCAAGCCAGACAAAGGTTATTATAGCCCCTTAAGAAAGAGTTGAAATATTTATGAGTGATAAGAAAATTCAAAGATTACTAAAGAGTTATGAAGAAGTGCCGTATTTTAGTCAGGCATATTTACAGAGTCATCCTGATCGTTTGGCTGTATTAGGTCGTTTATTTGGTCTCAGACCGGCCTTGGTTACAAACTGCCGGGTGCTGGAACTTGGCTGCGCCAGCGGCGGCAATATAATACCAGTTGCCTATTATCTTCCAGAAAGCCGATTTGTAGGGGTTGAACTTACCAGGGGCCATGTTGAATCAGCACGCGGCACCATAAAAGATTTAGGGCTTAAAAATATTCGCATAGAAAATGAAAATATTTTATATATTGATTCATCCTTGGGAAAGTTTGACTATATTATTTGTCATGGTGTTTTTTCATGGGTTCCTGAAGAGGTTCAGAATAAAATTTTTTCTATAATTTCTGAAAATCTTTCTGATGATGGAGTTGCCTATATAAGTTATAATACTTATCCTGGCTGGCATATGCGTGAGGCAATCCGCCATATGATGTTATACCATTCCAATCAGTTTAAAGATCCAGAGCAGCGTCTTGGCCAGGCAAGAGCTTTTATTAATTTTCTTTCTGAA
>JASFBJ010000039.1 GCA_030149585.1 Desulfobacterales bacterium
AATCTTTTTGAGACAAAAACAGATGCTTTCTATCTTTTTTTTGCTGTTCTGCGTACCTTTGTTAGGTACGGGCACGATGCCTCGTGCCCCTACTTTTTATACGTCCATAGCTCTCCAGTCCTAAAAAAAATAATTTTAATCTTGCAAATTATTTCAAAAAATATAATTATTATGGGTTATAAAATAATAAAAAATATTTAAAGGTAAAAAAAATATGGCAAAAACATTCAGGCCAAGCAACCGGGAAGCCAGCATATTATCCAAAATAGAGTCATCCAGGGAGCATAATCGTCGCAGAGCTATTAGCCGCTTACGGGATATGAAAGAACCCCTGGCCAATGCAGTAGCCATGAAACTGGTGGAAACAGGTCTTGTTGAAACCACAAATAAAAATGTGCTTGAAGAGCAGATTCTCATATGTTTTGATACACTTTGCTATGCTGATGATTTTGATGTGGATTTTCTTATCGCTCCCATTCGGAATCTGGTTTCACAGCCTAATATCATAAGTTTATATACCACAGCCTTTGTAATTGAAAAGCTGATTAATCATAAGGTCATAGTTGATATTTTTGGCTCAGATCAGGATATCTATATATGTATCCATGAGCAGGTGGCCAAGCATTTAAACTGAAAATGAGTGCTTTTTTTAAACCTCGCCTGATAAACGATCAGTTTGATGACCCAGGGGTTTTTGTGCCCCTTTGTTTTGAAAAGCGGGCCATGCTTTTTGATTTAGGAGATATTGGGGCTCTTTCTGCCAGGGATATCCTTAAAATCAGTCATATCTTTGTCTCACATACCCATATGGATCATTTTGTGGGATTTGATCGCCTTCTAAGATTATTTCTTGGACGTAACAAAACTCTTTTTATTTATGGCCCAAAAGGCTTTTTTCAAAATCTTGCAGGTAAACTGGCAAGCTACACCTGGAACCTTGTGGAAAGATTTACCAATAATTTTACTATCCAGGCTTTCGAAGTACACCCTGACCGGATTTTGACTTGTACATATACCTGCCGCAGTGGATTTGTAGCAGGGCGGATCAGCAACCTGCCATTTAAAGATAATATTTTACTGGCCGAACCTTCCATAACTGTTTACTGCAATATTTTGGATCATGGCATCCCCTGTCTTGGTTTTTCTCTTAAAGAACGTTTTCACATTAACATCAAAAAAGCTTCACTTGAAAAGCTCGGTCTGAAACCAGGGCCATGGTTAGCTCGATTTAAAGATGCTGTTTATAATGGTTTAGATCCTGCCCAGCCCTTTGAAGTTGATTTTGAAGTTAATCATAATGATAATAAAATGAGAAAAATATTTCAGCTTCAAGAACTAAGAGATAAGGTTGCATTAATAACCCCGGGTCAGAAAATAACCTATATTACAGATGTGCTTTACAGCCCGGAAAATAAAGAAAAAATTTTGCAACTTGGTAAAAACTCATCCCATCTTTTTATTGAAGCAGCCTTTTTGGAAAAGGATAAAAGCATTGCAGCAGCCAAATTCCATCTTACCGCAGCCCAGGCCGGACACATGGCAGATCTGGCCCGGGCAAAAAAGCTGACGATTTTTCATTTTTCACCACGTTACACAGGGATGAAAGATATTCTGGAAAAAGAGGCAATGAGCGCTTATAAAGCCTTAGATCATACCGATGCCCAAAGGCTCAGGCCCGGGAAAGGTCTGGATGGGTTTATAATGGGAATCTCTTAAAACAGGTTGAAATCCTGCGCGCCTGATAATGGTCAAAACATTTTCAAAAGTCGTAGCGCGATCATGTCCTGCTTCCTGCAAAACATTTTCTTCCACCAACACGCCCCCAAAATCATCTGCTCCGGCTAAAAGTCCTAGCTGACCGGCAGGTACACTTTCACTGAACCAGGAGGACTGGATATGATCAAAATTATCCAGAAGTAAACGGGCCAAAGCAATTATCCTTACATATCTGGCAGGGTGAGCACTTTGGGAGATTTTTTTTGCCAGGCGGGAATTTCCAGGTTTAAATGACCAGGGGATAAAACTATAAAAACCTCTGGTACGATCCTGCAAATCTCTTAAACATAATAAATGCTCAATAATATCAGCATTGGTTTCCACATGACCGAACATCATGGTGGCGGTGGTGCGAAATCCTGTTTCATGAGCAATTTCACAAACCTTTAGCCACTGATGGGCAGTGGCCTTTTTATTTGCAATTTGGCGGCGCACATTTTCCGTCAGGATTTCAGCTCCGCCTCCTGGGATAGTGTCAATCCCTAAGTCAAAAATCTCTTTTAGCAGCCTTTTTAAGGGAATTTTTTCGTTTTGGGCCATGAAAAAATATTCTGCGGGACTAAAGGGATGGATATGAACCCCAGGACATTTTCCCTGAATTGCTTTAATATAGGCTATCCAGTTTTTCAGTTTTATTTCAGGGTTATGCCCGCCCTGCAATAAAACCGTGGTAGCACCCTGATCAGCGGCTTTTTTCACCTTGTCTGCCAGGGCCTCAGGCGATAGCGTATATCCTTTGGGATCACCTGGTTTGCGGTAAAACGCGCAAAAAGCACAAGAACTAACACAGATATTGGTATAATTGGGATTGGTATCATAAACAAAACTAACCTGATTACCAGGTATTTTTGCCGACCGAACCTCATGGGCCATGGCCATTAATTCACCAAGGGGCATTTTGTCCAGCATTGCAAGCCCTTCATTTCCGTTATAACGTTTTTGGCCATTATGATGTGTCACATTCACTCTCCTAACTTCCTGCAATAATTAAAGACCGGTTCTTTTTGATATTTTTCAAATTCTGCCAAAAATAATTCCTGTCCAGCCAGATCTTCACTGGTTAGGGAACGTCTGATCACCTTAAAATATGTTTTAAGATAATCTACAGTCATATTAAGATGTTTAGCAGCCTTGGGCGCACTTTTTTCAACCAGCTGATTTTCATATTCCTTAAATTCAGCCAGCCAGTTTTCAATTGAGTGGCGAATTCCGGCAGGAGCATCACGGCGTATTACCCAGCGGGCAAAAACAAATGGCAGCTTATGCTTTTTATACCATTCAGTTGCAAGATCGATAATCATCTCTGATTTTTGAGTATTATTGGAATCCAAATCCTTTTTTAAGTGCCTGGCCCTTTGCAAGGCCGCATCTCCAATAATAAGTTCTCCGTTAAAAGGTTCACCTGCTTGAACACGGCAAGGCATCCTGCTAAAACCATTATTATATCCAAATAACAGATACAGCAATCTCACACTGGAAGCTGAATGGCTGGTTATTCTGACTTTGGCTGGAAAAATAAAACTGGAAAATTTGCGATCAGTAAAAAACAGCACACTCATGGAGCGCTCTTTGGCTGCAATTCCAAAAGAGCCCAAAGGCTCTATAATATTTTGCAAAAGCGGCAAACCACCAACCGGAACAGCCCCAGCAAGAACTTTATTTTCTTTAAGAGCCTGAATACTTTTTAAGGGATTTAAAAAAACAAATCTGCATTCCTTTGGAACTCCATTTTCTCGATATGGGGCCATATTGGTATAGGGTATCATGGCAACAGGATAGTTCATGACAGTTCAGCTCCAATTTCCCTGTGCTTAAACTGACCATCCCGCTCAACAGGTTCAAAACCTGCCTCAAGGATAGTCTCAACCATTTTCCCACGGGCCAGCCCAACTGGTGTGGGCGAGCCGGCCAGATGGGCAATTTTTTCTTCAGTAATTGTACCGTCCATATCATCAGCGCCCCAGCTTAATCCTGCTGCTCCAACCTCAAGACCAGTCATGGGCCAGTACGATTTTAAATGGGGAATATTATCCAAAACCAGCCGGGAAATTGCCAATACAGCAAGGGTCTCCAATGGAGTAGGGCCATTTATAATAAAATTACCTTTTCCAGGCTGAAAGGCCAGGGGTATAAAGCAGGTAAAGCCCTTAGCCAGGTTCAGGTCCTGAGCCTTGCGCAAAATCAACATATGTTCAACTCTTTCAAGCCAGGTATCTCCAAAGCCAAATAACATGGTGGCATTTGTCGAAATATTCATGGAATGGGCCTTATTATGAATTCTTATCCAGCCTTTGGGATCCAGCTTATTTTTCCAGTTTTTCAGATATAAGCGTTCTGAAAATATCTCAGCGCCACCACCTGGCATGGCATCCAGCCCCGCTTCAATTAATTCAGCCAACACAGTCTCTTCGCTCTTTTTGCTTGTTTTTGCAAAATAATCAATTTCAACTGCTGTATAAGCTTTAATATGCAGATTAGGAAAATTGCAGCGTAACAGCCGAATCAGCTCAAGATTTCGTTCATAGGGCCAGATCTGATTTAAGCCGCCTACAATATGAACTTCCACCGGCAAAAGGCGTTTTACCTTGTCCATAATTTCAGCTTCATCCATTATATATGCATGAGGAGCATTGCGCGAAGCTGCATAGTTGCAAAAAGAACAGCCTGCCCCGCAAATATTGGTGGGATTGATCTGGAGATTAAAGACATAAGTAGCCTGGTTATTAAAACGGCTGCGCCGATTGGCCAGGGCAGCTTTACCAAGAGCATGCAAATTATCCGGAGTAATTGATCTTGCCAGAGATAATGCTTCAAAACGATCAAGTCGTTGACCTTGAGCGCCTTTTTCAAGAGCTTTTGTAAATAATGGGTTGGTTTTCAAACAGCCTTCTCCTTATAATTCAAATTCAGACCAGCGCTGGTCCACTTTTTTTTCTACTGCTGGATCAAATTCAACCGGCCTGGGATAGCCTTTTTTCCAGCGGGCATCAATAGCAATCGGAAAATCAAAAATCAGGCGGTTGCCACATATCCGGCGCTCTTTGGGATATAAATCAGCAAGGGGATCAAAACGCGTAAACCAGCCCCAAAGCAGCATTATTTCATTATCAAGAGCAACATCTGCTGACAGCAAAACATGAAACAGATATTGCCGGGTAACTGGATGCTCCTGCAAAGCCTTTCGCACAGAAAGGGTATCCGTACATCGGTCTTTAAGTTGAACCATTATAAATGCAGGTCCCCAACTGATAAGCGCGTTAATATCCGGATGAATTTTTGCAGGCTCTGGCAGACCCAAAGGCGCTTGCCCGCGCAAGGGGCCATTTTCTCCTGCAGTGGCAATAAGCAGCAAACGGCTGCCGGTGTTCATGGCCGGGCCTGTAAAATCGAGCGTATCTTGAGCCGTGGGCGCCAACAGGAAAATGCCCTGGTTTGAATCCAGATGCTTCCAAAGAGCCTGGCTGACTGCTTTAAAATCTTTTATATTAACATCACTGTCTACTGTAATCATTATTTTGGTTAAAGAGACCTGACCTTCACCCAGCATTCCTAAAGTATGCTTTAAAGCCTCGCCCTGATATCTTTGTTTAACAGACATGACCGCCAAAGGATGAAATCCGGTCTCCGGATAAGCCCAAAAGTCGGTAACAGCCGGCCGAAGTATTTTCAAAAGGGGCAAGGTCAACTCCTGCAAGGCCATGCCTATATAATAATCCTCCTGAACTGGTTTACCGACCACAGTGGCAGGATAAATAGCATCTTTACGGGCTAGAATTTGTTTAATGCGAAATACAGGATATTCGGCAGCATTGGAATAATGGCCGAAATGATCGCCAAAAGGCCCTTCCATGCGCTGATCTTTACCCACGACAGTTCCTTCGATGATAAATTCAGCCCTGGCCGGTATTAGATGACCGGTAGCTGAACGTGAAATAACGTCCAAAGGCTCGCCCATCATATAAGAGGCCAGTAAACGTTCATCAATCCCCTCCGGCAAAGGGGCTACAGCCGCAATAATTAAAGCAGGCGGACCCCCCAGAATCACACTGACCGGCAGAGATTGTCCCATTTCAAGAGCCTTATGAAAATGAAAGCCACCGCCTTTTTCAATCTGCCAGTGCATGCCGGTTGATTGCCCGTCAAAACGTTGAAGACGATAAATTCCAAGGTTCCCACGGCCTGTGAGAGGGTCAACCGTATGTACCAGGGGCAAAGTAAAAAACGGGCCTCCATCACCTGGCCAGCATGTTAACACCGGCAATTCATTTATATCCGGTGAAGTTTGTATACGCTCTAACACCGGGCCTCTTGATACTTTGCGCAACCTTGTATGGGAGAGCGGCAAAAGATCCTGGCGCAATTTCCAGATATTTTTCAGAGAGGGCGGCATTATTTTTTCGGAAATTTTTAATAAATGTTCTCCAAGCAGGGCCGGTGGATCGCGAAATACCATGTCCACCCTTTTTTTAGTGCCAAAAAGATTGGCAACCAGCCTGTGGGAAGAGCCCTTTACATTTTCAAATAAAACGGCCGGGCCTTTTTGGGCTAAAAGCCTGTGCAGAATAACAGTTATTTCCTGATTGGGGTCAACTAAAGCAGGTACTCTGACCAGTTCACCGATTGCTTCAAGATGCCTGATAAATGATCTTAAGGAGTTAAAATTCATGCCAGATCTCTCCAATTCCGTTCAGCTGAATGGCCAAGTATTTCAAACACCCGATCAACAAAAGCCCCCATTAGATTATGCAGACTGACTTTTTGCGGATCTGAATCGCCAAACATATAAAAAGGCGGACTAAGAGGCATCACGATTGCACCGGCTGCTGTTAGTCTGGCTGCGTTTTCAAGGTTGATTAAGGATAGTGGTGATTCCCTGAGGCAAAGCACTAATGGCCTTTTTTCTTTTAAGTGGCAATGGGCCGCCCGTGTAATCAGGTTGTCGGCCAATCCAGCAGCTATTTTTCCAAGGGTATTTACAGAACAAGGCAGAATAACCATTCCAGCTGTTGGCAGTGAACCGGAAGCCACAGATGCGCCAAGATTAAGATTATCGTGGACAATAGCGGCCGTCTTTTTGAGGGCTGAAAAACTATTATTTTCCCTCTTATAAACATCTTTGCCCCATTGGCTGATAATCAATTCCACCGGCCATGGTGATTTTTCAAGCAATAATTTAGCTGCCAGAGCACCGGATGCCCCGGTAATGCCTAAAATTAACGTATTATTTTTATTCACTTTCTTTGTCCTCTAAATTGAGCAATATGAATTAACCCGCCAGCATCGGCACTAATGCTCCTGTAATCCCGGCAATCGTGGATACAGGAAAAAACCTTATTCCCACTGGAATAGCCGGTATATACATAATAGCAAAAACAACAACTGCTAATAAATATGCGATTATGGCCGCGCTGTTAAAGCCCTGCAGGAGCAATATACCAAACAGGCTTAAAACAGCCAGGCCATGCACTATTGCTGCAATTTTTATTGCTCTTTCAGCTCCAAAACGGGCTGGTAATGAAAATACATTATTGATTCTGTCATTTTCAATATCCATTATTGCATAAATGATATCAGAACCGCTCATCCAGCAAAACACAAAAAAAGCAAAAAATAAAACCGGCAGGCTAAACCTTAAATTTCCGGCTGTAGCTACAAAGGCTCCTAAGGGAGCCAGACTCAGACATAGCCCGATCCCAAAATGGCAAAGCCAGGTAAATCTTTTAAGCAAAGAATACATAAGCAGGGGAATCAAAGGTAAAAATGAAAGCTTAAAACACCATTCTCCCAGCAGCAGGCAGGCAATAAGATAGCTTGCCAGACCTGCTGCGGCCACTGACAGGGCATTAATCAGAGACATATCACCAATCGGTAATTCCCGATTGGCAGTTCTGGGATTTAACGCATCAAGTTTGCGATCAAAAATCCGGTTACAGGCCATGCCGAATATCCTTGCTCCCACTGCAGCTATCAAAATTAAAAAGGTTATTTTCAAAGATGGCCAATGTTCATTGGCTCCCAGCCAGGCCCCGCCGAAAATTATCGGCAGGCTAAAAGCAGTATGCTCAATTTTGGTAAAATTTAATAATTTTTTAACCATAATCCTTCAATCAACACCCTGGCAATTTTTTTTGAGACATCAGGCAGGTTGAAATGCAAATCTTTGCGTCCATTTTCAGCGGCAAAATCGGTAATCCCTTTAATCAGAGTGCAGGGAACCTGGTTTAATGCGGCAATCCTTGCAACGGCTGCTCCTTCCATATCCACAAGATCGCCTGAAGAAACCGGCAGCTTATTTTTATGCTCATTTTTATGCTTTGGTTCAAACACCGGCAAATCATTGGTAATAAGTCTCCCACGGGGTAAATCAAGAAATAAATCAATAGAGCAACAAATTGGCGAAGACCGGATGCCAAAGACCCCATGATCTCCTTCCACTGCCTGACTGACAAGCAAAACCATTCCTTTTTGAAAGGCTGTGGAATTTTTATTAACAGTACCGCAAACACCGGCATTGATAATTCTTTGCATCTGATATCGGCATATCATATACTGGGTAGCGGCCGCGGCTGAAACCTTGCCTATGCCGCAGATAACAACCAAAAAACTGTTTTTTGCAGAATCAAGCCCGCCTCTTAATTGTAAAAACGGTTTATCATTGATTTTCCGGGCATTAATATATTTTAAAAAAGGGCCAGCCTCTTTTAGCGTAGCAAAAATAAAACCAATCATCTAATAACTCCAGATAAAGATAACTTTTGCAAGATTGAAGCGCAAGTTTGAAACCAATAATCACTTCTATAAATTATACTTTATAAGTAGCAAAGGACTCAATTTTGTGATATATAATTTAGTTAAATTAAATATAAATATCCACAAAATGAATTCTTTAACATCTCTACCACAAGGTGAAAAAAATTCAAAGGAGAAATTCAAAATTGTCTGTCCACTCTTATTCAACTTGACATGAGCCAGTGAGCCATGTAGACTAAAAAATGCTAAAAATACATTAACATATTTTTATATTCTGAACATTTTGGGAAAAATTCAACAAGATGTTCTGTGAAAAAAGGCAGTAGATGAATAAAATTAAAATTTCAATCATTGGTGTTGGTAATTGTGCAAGTTCTCTGATTCAGGGTATTTACCACTATGGCAGAAAAAATTCTGATAATGCCATCGGCTTGATGCATTGGGAAATAGGTGGTTATAAACCTTTTGACATTGAAGTGGTTGCAGCTTTTGATATTGATAAACGCAAAATAGGGCTGGATGTTAATGAGGCCATCTTTTCAAAACCTAATTGCACAACCATATTTTGCCCTGATATTCCGCAATCCAGCGTAAAAGTACAAATGGGCAAGGTCCTGGATGGTTTCTCGGAACATATGAAAGATTATGAGGATCAGTATACATTTATACTTGCAGATGCTGCTGAACCAACAAAGGAAGAAATTATAACTGCCTTAAAAGATTCAGGTACTGATGTGCTGATAAATTATCTCCCGGTCGGGTCCGAGAAAGCCACCCGGTTCTATGCTGATTGCGCGCTTGAAGCAGGTGTTGCTTTTGTGAATAATATACCGGTTTTCATTGCCAGTGATCCAGTATGGGAAAAACGCTTTAAGGATAAGAATATCCCGATTATCGGTGATGATATTAAATCGCAATTGGGAGCCACCATTACTCACCGCGTTCTGACAGACCTGTTTCATAAACGGGGAGTTAAACTGGAGAGAACTTATCAATTAAATACAGGCGGCAATACAGACTTTTTAAATATGCTGAACCGAACTAGACTGATTTCTAAAAAAGAATCAAAAACAGAGGCTGTGCAGGCTGTTGCATTTCAACGCCTTAAAAATAAAAATATTCATGTGGGCCCAAGTGATTATGTTACCTGGCAAAAAGATAATAAAGTCTGCTTTATTCGCATGGAAGGCAAATTATTTGGAGATGTGCCGATGAATCTTGAAATGCGGCTTTCCGTGGAAGATTCACCAAACTCGGCAGGGGTGGCCATTGATGCCATCAGGTGCGCCAAACTCGCGCTCAATCGCAAACAAGGAGGTGCATTAATCGCGCCTAGCGCGTATTTTTATAAACATCCGCCCAAACAATTTACCGATGATAAAGCGTATATGATGGCTGAAATGTTTATTCAAAAGGAAATGAGCGATGAAATGTTTGATCATAGCGGCAGGTAAAGGCACTCGAATTAAATCAAAAGGCGAAATTAAACCTTTGGTGCCTTTGCTGGGTGTGCCGTTGATTGAGCGCGTAATTCGCACTGCCATGGAAGGCGGAGCAGATGAGTTTATTATTATCACAGGCTATGAGGGAGACAAGATTGCTTTATTTTTACAACCGCTCGCAAAAAGTCTTAATGTGCCGATTATTATTATACAAAATAATGAGTGGCAAAAAGAAAACGGTATTTCCGTATTAAATGCCCGGGATGTTTTAAGGGAGCCTTTTCTATTATTAATGGCGGATCATATTTTTGATCCAGCCATTATTCGATTATTAATGAAACAGACGATTAATAAAAACGAGGTGTTGCTGGCAGTGGATACAGATAAAACAAATCCACTGATTGACATGGAAGATGTGACAAAGGTTCTGATTCAGGATGGTAATATTATCGATATAGGCAAAACCATAGATAATTTTAATGGTTTTGACACTGGTATTTTCTTTTGCACTCCGGCAATATTTACAGCATTGAATCATGCCAAAAAAATAGATAATGATACGTCTTTATCTGCTGCAATACGGGTTTTGGCAAAAAATAAGCAGGCAAAAGCAATTCAAACACATGGATTCTGGATTGATGTTGATGATGAAAAAGCCTGCGAAAAAGCTGAAAAAGCATTAATGAAGGGGCGCGCCCTGCCGGCCAGACACCTCAAGACTTAAAATCGCTAACTTATTTTTGCGTGAGCCTAAAGAAAGAAAAAATTGAACATTTTGCAAAAGCGCTTTGTCTTTTTACATCACAAGCTGGTTCATTTCAAAAATTGGTAGACAGATGGACAGTACGATAAAGCCCACCACGACTCCCATAACCAGAATCATGATCGGCTCTAAAAGAGATGTCAAACTCATAACACTGGATTCAACCTCATTTTCAAAGATATCCGCCACTTTAATAAGCATTGCTTCCAGATCACCGCTTTGTTCTCCTACCTGGATCATCTGCACGGCAAGTTGCGGGAAAATATTTCCCCTGGCCAGGGAAACAGATAATCCCTGACCTTTGCCGACTTCTTTGGCTGATTCTTCAATAATATCAGAAATCAAAATATTACCGGCAATATTTTTAACAATTTCCAGGGCCGGCAGCAGGGAAACTCCGTTTTCCAGCAATGAACCAAGGGTTCGAGAAAAACGGGCTACAGCCAGTTTTATTAACAGATTACCCATCATCGGAGTTTTCAGCAAAACCTTGTCAAAAAGATAAGCCCCTTTTACAGTTCTGCGAAATTTTTTAAGTCCTAAAAGTATTAGAGCAAATAGCAGAAAAAGAACCCACCAGTAAGATTTAAAAAGCTCACTGATATTAATAAGTAAAATTGTGGGAAGCGGCAAGGCCTGATTCATATCTGTAAATATAGAGGTTATACTGGGCACAATAAAGGCCAGCAGTAAAAATAATACCAGCACACCGACTATACTCATTAAAATTGGATAGGCCAGGGCGGTTCTTATGCGTGTTTTTAATGTCTGTTGTTTTTCTGTGATATCAGCCAGACGATCTAAAACAATTTCCAGGGTTCCTGAGGTCTCACCAGCCCGAACCATGTTAATATATAGTGGGGAAAAGGCAGCTGGATATAAGGAAAGGGCTTGCGCAAAACTCTGACCTTCCACAATAGAATCTTTTAAACGGGCAATCACCCGGATAAAAGTCTGGGATTTGGTTTGGGGGATCAAAGTATCGATGGCCGCAACCAGAGGGAATCCAGCGCCGACCAGGGTGGCAAGCTGACGTGTCATCATTGCAACTTCCGCTGGTTTGACACGGTTAAAAGCAGTGGACACGTTAAATGTCTGAAAACTCTTTTTATCTTTATCCTGAGTATCATCTATTTCAGTGATTGACACTGGATAAGAGCCCTGTTTCTGAAGTTTTTGCCGCGCAGCCAAGGACCCCTCAGCATTTATTATTCCAGAGGTCGACTTTCCCTTTTCATCTAATGCTGTGAATTCATATACCGGCATTTCAAATATCCTTTAACAGGTGATTAGTATTTTTTTCAAATTTGATTTCACCTGATAGCAAAACATATCTTTAAAAGCTAAAATAATTCATAATTATTATCAACTGATATTCCATAACATAATTTGAAATCATTAACAGTGACGGTGTTTTAAAACCACAGCAAAAAAACCATCCATGTTGTCAGGAAAGGGCATGGCTTTAAAATAACCTTTCTTGTTTACAAGGCCGACACTTTGATCCGGCAAGCCATGACTCTGTTTTGAAACTGAAAAATCAGGGTGATTTGCTAAAAATGCATCAACTACCTGTTCATTTTCCTCAGGTTCAAAACTGCAAACCGCATATACGATATTACCGCCGGTTTTCAAATATCCCGGCATATTATTAAGTAAAGTTATCTGTTTTTTCCTATATGTTGCAAAATGTTTTTTGCCGTGAGCCCATGGAATATCTTGATTTTTACTGATCACCCCAAGCCCGGAACAGGGGGAATCTAAAAAAATTCGATCAAAGCTCGGCAGCTTGCAGGACTTTTCCTGCATAGTTAGATCTTTTATAAGAGGCCGAATAATCGAGACACCAAGGCGCTGCATCTCCTGGGTCAGTTTTTCTAATTTTAAGGGCTGATTATCAATGGCGTAAATTTGACCGCGATTTTTCATAAGCTGAGCAATATAACCGGTTTTACCCCCAAGTCCGGCACAGGCATCTAAAATAATTTCTCCGGGCTGGGGATTAAGCAGCAAAACGGCCAGCTGCGCGGCTTCATCCTGAACCTGAAAGCAGCCCTTGGAAAAACCAGGCAATTGAAAAATCGGCATGGATAACTGCTCTATAATAATTCCATCAGGCGCCAGACTGGCTGGCTTGATTTTTTTAGAAAGGCCCATTAATAATTGTATCAGCTCGGATCTGGAATTTTTAAGTGTATTGGTTCTTAAAATAAGAGGGGGAATAGTGTTGATAATTTCGCAAAGAGATTTTGTGGTGTCTGCTCCATAACGATTCAGCCAGCGCTTTATGAGCCACTCTGGAAAAGAAAAATTAACCGCCAGGGATTTGGCTGACATTTTTCCCAAATCCGGAAAAACCACCTGGGAATAATTTCTAACTGCATTGCGCAATAATCCATTAACATAACGGACTACCCAAGGAGCGGCAAATGTTTTAGCCATCTCCACAGAGGTGTTGACAGCAGCTGAAACCGGAATTTTATCAAGCATTATGGCCTGAAATAATCCTATCCTTAAAATATTTAATATATCAGGATCTATGCGATTTAACCTGGTTTTAGAAAAATGGGCAATTATCCAGTCCAGCCGACCACGCCATCGTAAAACCCCATATACAAGAGCGTTTAATAATGCCCGTTCAGCTTCGGCACTGGCCGAACCTGAAAAATCAAAATCCGACAAAAGCAGGTCAAGCGGGATTGTTTTTTTTCCCAGAATATTTAAAACCCGCAGTGCGGCCTGACGAGCATTAAGATTTGGGGAGGCAGGGGCCAGGGGCTGTGATTGCATCATATATTTTTTATAAAAACCAATATTGCCCGTTTCGGCAATCGTTTATTAATGGACAATATCAGGCAAACCAGACCAGGCAAACCAAACCAGGCAAACCAAATCAGACAAACCTGTTTCCGTGCTCTATCCGGCAACCCCGCAAAAATGTTTTAATATCCAGACGGCTGGCTGCAGCTCCCTGAATTTCCAGAATTGACAAACACCCGGCAGCCGTAGCTACGAGTAGCTCGTTAGGAAAGTGCCGGATGATAGTCCCAGGCGGTTCAAGCACTTTTTTGTCAACCGGCCGAGCCTTATATATTTTAAATCGCTTTTTATCGCAAAATGTAAAGGCACCTGGCCAGGGGGTCATGCCTCGAATAAAATCGTATATTTTTAAAGCAGGCATATCCCAGTTTATCCGGCCATCTTTTTTTTTAAATAAAGGGGCGTAAGTTGCTTTGGCATGATTTTGTGGGATCGGAGTCAGTTGTTTATTAATCAACCCCTTGAGCGTTTCTATCATTAAATCAGCTCCCATGAGAGCCAGCCGGTCATGCAAGACAGCAGTTGTGTCTTCAAAAATAATTTTGGTAGTACGACTAAGTAATATATCACCGGTATCGACTCCTTTATCCATCATCATGGTTGTCACGCCAGTTCTTTTTTCACCGTTAATCAGAGCCCAGTGGATGGGAGCAGCCCCACGATATTGCGGCAATAATGAAGCGTGAATATTAACAGCTCCAAGGCAGGGAATTTCCAGAATAGCAGGGGGTAAAAGTTGGCCAAATGCGGCTGTTATAATAAAGTCAGGCTTCAACTCTTTAATATATTGGATAAAAACCGGATCTTTGACTGTTGTTGGTTGAGATATTTTCAGGCCTAAATCCATTGCCGTTTTTTTAACCGGTCCTGGCTTGAGTTTACGGCCTCGACCCTTTGGCCGATCCGGCTGAGTGACTACCAGAATGATATCTCGCTCATCTTGATGCAGGGCTTTTAAGGCAGGTACCGCAAAATCAGGCGTGCCCATAAATATAGTTTTGATTCGATTTACCGGGTCTTTTTTAATTGTTTTTTGACCTTTCTTTTATATAGCCCTCTCTTTAGCGAGCTGATGTGGTCGATAAAGAGAATACCATTTAAATGATCGATTTCGTGCTGCAGGACAACGGCCTTTATACCATCGGCTTCAAATTGCAATGGATTACCATGTCTGTCCAAAGCCTCAACAAAAATTTTTGCAGAGCGCTTCACATCAGCCCTAAAGTCAGGAACACTCAGGCAGCCCTCATTTTTAGAGAGAGTCTCACCCTCCTTGCCCAATATTTTTGGATTTATCAAAACTCGCAGATTGGACAGTTTTTGTTCCTGCTCAATATCATACACCAAAAGGCTTTGATCAATGCCCACCTGAATGGCGGCCAGGCCCACGCCCTTGGCCTGGAGCATGATAATCTCCATTTGCCCGATAAGCTCCTGGGTGGTTCCGTCAACATTAATAATCGACTTAGCTGTAGTTTTTAAAAATTTATCCGGATAGGTTACGATAGATAACATTTTTTCTTTTTTTTTATACCTCTGCTATATAATTTTGCCTATAAAACACTACGGGCTTTAATAATATCCTTTTTTATCTGAGCGGCCAGCTCATCAATATTGGAAAACTTTATTTCAGACCTTAAATGATGAATAAAATCAACTTTGATCTGCTCATCATAAATATTTTGATCAAAGTCAAGGATATGGACTTCAACAGTAAAAATATTATCATCAAAAGTCGGACTATATCCGATATTGGCAACTCCCTGATAGGTTTTCTTATTATGCTCAACTATTACAGCATAAACTCCGCTCTTTGGGCAAAGTTCATCCACAAGATTAATATTGGCTGTTGGAAATCCTAAAAGCCTGCCACCCCGTTTGCGACCACTGGTAACAACCCCTCTGATCTGATAATTACGGCCCAGAATTTTTTGGGCCTGTTCAACTTTTCCAGCTATTACCAGCTCTCTAATTACTGTGCTGCTAATGCGGGTATTACCATTTTGTATAGCCTTGATCCAGTCTGCTACAACAATTTCAAATCCAAGCAGGCCCGCATATTTTTCTAATAATTCAAGATTACCTTCCCTGTTTTTCCCAAAGGTATAATCATGACCCACAATAATTGATTCCATTCCAATGCGCTTTATCAGAAGATCTCTTATAAACTGGTCGGCAGTCATGGCTGCGAATTGTCTGTCAAAGGGTACGCATATTAAAAAATCAATTCCTGTTTTAGTAATAAGCTCTATTTTTTGTTCCATTAAAGTGATTAAAGGTGGGTGATGGTTTGGTTTTAAAATCCGAATGGGGTGGGGATCAAATGTCATTGCCAAAGCTGTTCCGCCAATGTTATGGGCTTTTTCAACGACAATATGCAATAGGGACTGATGCCCCAAATGGACGCCATCAAAATTCCCAATTGTAATGACTCCCTTGGTAAATGGCTCAGTTATTTCTTCAATGCTTTTTACAATATTCATTCTAACTTAATAAGACTCCTCAGCAATTCTAATTATGGCTTGACAGTATAAATAAAACAGAATATATAATGCATTTTCTTGCGTAAATCAACCTTTTTACCATATATTTTCATGCCGAAGTGGCGGAATTGGTAGACGCGCTAGGTTCAGGGTCTAGTGAGCGCACGCTCGTGGGAGTTCGAGTCTCCCCTTCGGCACCATCAAATAAAAAAAGGAATTAAGCTGTTTTAGCTTAATTCCTTTTTTTATTCCTGAAAAAACCTGGCACTGGTTCAGTTGAATTCATCTTTCAACGGGTTTGAGAAAGATAGGCACTAGTTCAGTTAAATAGGTAATTTAATTATATCAATAGGTTACGGCGACTTATCGTAAACGGCATAGTCGGTATAACTATTCGTTTTAACAGGCATAATCCGCTAACCTGCGTCTTT
>JASFBJ010000479.1 GCA_030149585.1 Desulfobacterales bacterium
CCATCTTCCAACTTAATTTCAGGCTCCCAGTTTAGAATTTCACGGGCCAGTTTAATATCCGGCCTGCGTTGTTTTGGATCATCAGTTGGCAGGGGTTTAGACACTATTTCAGATTTTGAATTTGTTAATTTAATAATTATTTTAGCCAGGTCTAAAATCGTAAATTCATCTGGATTCCCTAAATTCAATGGGCCTGTAACATCATCTTTTGTATCCATTAATTTTATTAAGCCATTGATCATATCATCTACAAAGCAAAAAGATCGTGTTTGAGAACCATCGCCAAAGACTGTAATTGGTTTATTTTTTAAGGCCTGCATAATAAAATTGGAGACTACCCTTCCATCATTGGGATGCATTTTAGGCCCATAGGTATTAAATATACGGGCTACTTTTATTTGAAGACGATGCTGACGGAAATAATCAAAAAAAAGTGTTTCCGCACAGCGTTTACCCTCATCATAGCATGAACGGGGGCCAATACAATTTACATTACCCCAGTAGCTTTCAGTTTGGGGATGCTCGTCAGGATCTCCGTAAATTTCAGAAGTTGAGGCCTGGAGTATTTTTGCTTTGACCCTTTTAGCCAGCCCCAGCATGTTGATGGCCCCGTGAACACTGGTTTTGGTTGTCTGAACCGGATCACTTTGATAATGAATTGGAGATGCCGGGCAGGCCAGATTATAGATTTCATCAACCTCAACATATAGCGGAAAAGTCACATCATGGCGCATTATTTCAAAGTGCGGATTTTCCATCAATTTGATCACATTATTTTTACTTCCAGTATAAAAATTATCAACGCACAGTACATCGCAGCCCTTTTTAAGCAAACTTTTACAAAGGTGTGAGCCCAAAAATCCAGCTCCGCCGGTTATAAGAACACGTTTTTTAAAATGCATTATATTTTTCCTTTTGAAATGGGTTGTCCCTGTTGCTTAATCCACGGCAGCCATTGTGCAATAAATTGATCAATATTTTTTATTTGCTCGCCTGTTAGTCTCATACCGGGAAGTAATTTTTCATCTTTTATTGGAAGGTGCTTATTTATAATCAAAGCAATGCGGTTTTTTGAATCATTCGCTAAATAGGCCCGAAGGCTGACAAATAATGCCTTATTTTGGAATCCACAAAAAACTGCCCAATCTAAAAATTTTTTATGATTGGATCTATTCTTATCATAAAGAAAAAGAGATTTTGAAAGAGAGTAATCAACTTTTTCAAGTGGCAATTGTATATGTTTCAATACAAGTATTTTTAAAATTATTGAATCTTTGCCTTGAAAAACAAAATCAGATTTTTCAGAACCCCCTCGTTTTGATTTCTTATTATTTATGAGACTAAATGATTCAGGGATATAAATTATACGATTAAAAGCAGTTACCCGCCCTTTCCGGAAGGTAATTTCGGTAACATTTTCATTTATTGCACCCTTTGTCCACCCTCTAATAAAAAGGCATTCATGAATATATTTCTGATAGTTATCAAAAAATCTGATTTTACCATCAATTGTTTTTTGCCTGAACATCTCTTTTGCTATAATTTGACATTCCTGATAATCCTGCTCAAAATCTATTCGGGCCTTGTAGGGTTTGTGCCATTGGTGAGAATAATTGCATCCTGAAAACAAAAAAACAGTTATCAATATAATCAATTCAGTTTTATATCGCATATGGGTGGGTTGTTTCGGAGTCTACGCTTACCTGTGCGAACTCTAAAATAAACCAAAAAGTTTTCCAAACATTCCGATTACAGCAACAAGGGAGAAAGAAAGCGCAAAGGTGAAAAGTCTTACAGTCAAATTCCGGTTCTCTTTTAAGCCTCTATCAATCTTAGGAACGGGGACGAAATAACTTCCGCAAGTAGGCGCACAGATTTAGGTCAGATTTGTTCGATATAAAAGTACAAAAGTTG
>JASFBJ010000225.1 GCA_030149585.1 Desulfobacterales bacterium
CAACCGGCCCGCTTCACGTGGGCCACGGTAGAGGCGCTGCCGTTGGTGACAGTATGGCCGCAATTTTAGCATTTTGCGGCTATGATGTGGAACGTGAATATTATATCAATGATTCCGGACGTCAGATTAATACCCTGGGACAATCTGTCTTTATACGCTATCAGCAACAGCTTGGAGTTCAGGTTGATTTTCCTGAAAATTGCTATCAGGGTGATTATATCAGCCAATACGCAGCCGATCTGATTAAAAAAAACGATAAATCGCTTTTAGACCTGGATGAAAAGTATGCTGTTGCATTATGCGCGAGTTTTGCTGCAAAAAATATTTTTGCCGATATCAAATCCGATTTGCTTGATTTTGGAGTAAAATTTGATCAATGGTTCAGCGAGCAATCCCTTTTTGACAACAAAAAAGTCGATCAAAGTATTAAAGCATTTAAAGAGCAAAATATTATCTATGAAAAAGATGGGGCACTGTGGTTTAAGACTGAAAAATACGGGGATGAAAAAGACCGGGTTGTTGTCCGTAAAAATGGCCTGAGCACCTATTTTGCTTCTGATATTGCTTACCACCAGGACAAATTCAGGCGGGGTTTTGAACAGGTTATTGATGTCTGGGGAGCTGACCATCATGGTTATATTCAAAGAATGAAAGCTGCTGTGGAAGGTTTTGGATACCATCCTGATCAGCTTGAAATAATTCTGGTTCAACTTGTAAATCTTTTACGCGCAGGTGAGCCCGTTGCCATGTCAACAAGGGCAGGGGAATTTGTGACATTAAAGGATGTGGTTAAGGAAGTTGGTAAAGATGCAGCCCGATTTATTTTTTTAACCCGCAGTTATGACAGCCCACTTGATTTTGATCTGGACCTTGCCCAGAAAAAATCCAATGATAATCCAGTTTATTATGTGCAGTATGTGCATGCCAGAATTTGCAGTATTATACGCAAAGATCAGGAGCAAACCCATAATGAGCGTGTTATCTTAGAACCTTTACAACTCAATCTGCTAAAAACTCCGGAAGAAATTAAATTGATTAAATCAATGGCCCGTTACCCTGAAGTTGTTGAAAACAGCGCCAAAAAGCTTGAACCCCACCGCATAACATATTTTTTAATGGAACTGGCTGCCACCTTCCATGCCTATTATAATAAACACCGTGTATTAACTGAAAAGGCGCCTTTAACCGCTGCCCGACTCTATTTGATATTAGCCGTTAAACAGATTATTAATAACGGCCTTGGTTTGCTGGGTGTTTCTGCTCCTGAAAAGATGTAACGCCAAAAATATAAGGATTGGAAAGATATAAGGCCTGGAAAGATATAAGGATTGTATTATGGCAAAAAAAAACAAACCATTTTATCAGTTGACCAGCAAGGGTATTCTGGCCTGGTCAGTTCTTATTATTTCTCTTTGCTCATGGATGTTTGTGCTGGGAATTCTGGTAGGCCGCGGGCTTGCGCCTGTCCATTTTGATGTTTCAAGCCTGCAAAAGGAACTGACCGACTTAAAGGAAGCTGTTATGCAAAGTCAGGAAAAACAGCTTCATCAAAAAACCAGTATTTCCGAAATAGCTGATTCTTTGGAGTTTCATGAAAAATTAAAAAGCAATAGTGCTGAAGCTAAAATCGAAGGTCCTCCGGCACCCAGGCAAAAACCCCCTTTGAAAAAAAAACACCTGGAAAAAAATAAGCCCAAAATTTTGGCTCAACCTAAACAAAAGCCGGTAAAGCTTATAAAAAAACCAGGAGTCGGCAAGCGGCTGGCCATTCAGGTCGCCTCTGTTAAAGATGAAAAGGCTGCAGCAGCCATTGTAAAAAGATTAAAGGACCTTAACTATCCTGCATATACTATTAAAGCGGTTATTCCAGATAAGGGTACATGGTATCGAGTTAGAGTAGGTACTTTTAATAATATGGCAAAAGCCAGACAGACTCTTGAAAAACTGAAAAAAAATAAAACCAAAGGGTTTTTAATAACAAATTAAACAAATATAAATTACCGGCAGGATAAAAAAGCAATGAAAATAAGTAAAAATGAAGTGTTGCATGTCGCAAAACTGGCTCATCTCACTATTGATAAGGAAGATGTGGAAAAGTTATCAAAACAGATCAGCTCAATTTTAGATTATGTGGATACGCTTAAGCAGGTTGACACTAATTGTGTCAAGCCAACCAGCCATGCCCTTTTATTAACCAACGCATTTAGGGAAGATACGCCCAAAGAGCATCTTGATCTGGAAAAAGCGCTTGCGAATGCGCCCAAAAAAGAGAAAGATGCGTTTATAGTGCCGAAAATCATATAAGGAACACAAATATTGATCACACTAAAGAAGATAGATCAAAGGAGTAATATTTCATGGACCTGCATGAGCTGACAATTTTAAAAGCCCTGGAACTCATTCAAACCAGGGCTATCTCTTCAACGGAGTTAACAAAAGCCGTTATAGACAGAATTGACAAGGTGGAAAATAAGGTTAATGCCTATATTACCCTTGTGCCTGAAGAGGCCCTTATCTCTGCTGCTATGGCTGATCAAGAAATAAAGCAGGGAAATTTTTTGCCACTTGGCGGGATTCCTCTGGCAATTAAAGATCTTATCTGTACTGCTGGTTTAAAAACCACCTGTGGATCAAAAATTCTGGCTGATTTTATTCCCCCCTATGATGCTGGTTTAATCACAAAATTAAAACAGGCTGGAGCTGTTATTATTGGAAAGCTGAATATGGATGAATTTGCCATGGGTTCAACCAATGAGCATTCGGCCTTTAAAAATACCCATAATCCTTGGGATCTTTCCCGAATACCGGGCGGGTCCAGCGGTGGTTCGGCAGCGGCAGTGGCTGCTGATATGTGCTTAGGCGCCTTTGGTTCTGATACCGGCGGCTCAATTCGCCAGCCGGCTTCTCATTGCGGAGTGGTTGGTATGAAACCAACCTATGGACGAATTTCCCGTTTTGGCCTGGTAGCCTTTGCATCTTCTCTGGATCAGATTGGCCCTTTGGCAAAATCTGTTGGAGATTGCGCTCTTTTATTAAAAACAGCCAGTGGATATGACCCAAGGGATTCAACCTCTGTTAATAAATCTGTGCCTGATTATAGCGATTTAAAGGCCAATGGATTAAAAAATTTGAAAATTGGAATCCCAAAGGAATTTTTAGCTGTCAAAGGAATTGACGCAGATGTTTTAAGGGTTATAAACTCCACTATTGAAACCTTTAAAGCACTGGGCGCTGAAATTATTGATATTTCTTTGCCTCATACCAAATATTCGGTTGCGGTTTATTATGTAATCGCACCAGCTGAGGCCAGCTCCAACCTGGCCCGCTATGATGGCGTAAAATATGGATTTCGTTCAGATGAGGCTGAAAATCTCGATCAGATGTATAGCAAAACCCGATCCAAAGGGTTTGGAACTGAGGTTCAGCGCCGAATTATTTTAGGCACCTACGCTCTTTCTTCCGGCTATTATGATGCATATTATAAAAAAGCTTCTCAAGTGAGAACCCTTATTATTAAAGATTATAAACAGGCATTTAACCTTTGTGATCTTATTTTAACCCCTGTTACGCCAACTCCGGCATTTAAAATCGGTGAAAAGATTGAAGACCCTCTCCAGCTATATTTATCTGATATTTTTACTATTTCTGCCAATTTAGCCGGAATTCCAGGCATTTGCGTCCCTGCTGGATTCTCAGACAAAGGCTTGCCGATCGGTATGCAGCTTCTTGGCAGCCATTTTCAGGAAGACTTACTTTTAAACGCAGCCTATAATTTTGAACAGGCCACTGATTTTCACAGAAAAAAACCAGACCTCTAAATTTGCATAAAAGGATTACCAAGATGAGCATTTATCCCAAAGGAGAACATCTTCGCAAGGCAGTCAAATGGATCGCTGAAAAACGTCAGGATAATACCCTGGCCCAAAATAAAAAAGACGATAAAAAATTAATTGAAGAGGCTTGTGTCATGTTTAACCTTTCCCCTAAAGAGGCAAGGTTCCTGGTAGAGTATTCGCCGGATAAGGGAAAATAAATGGCTGGAATAACCATTCTGCCTGAAATTTTATCAAATAAAATTGCTGCTGGTGAAGTAGTTGAAAGACCTGCTTCAGTTGTTAAAGAGTTGATCGAAAATTCACTGGATGCAGGGAGCACCAGGATTATAATTGAAGTCGTAAATGGTGGCCGATCATTGATAAGGGTTTCTGATAATGGATGTGGAATGCCGGCTGACGAGGCTTTACTGGCTATTGAACGTTATGCTACAAGTAAAATTAAAGCTGACCCTGATCTTTTTTCAATCAAGACATTAGGTTTCAGAGGAGAGGCCCTGCCAAGTATCGCCTCAATATCAAAATTTACCTTAATCACCAGAGAGCCTTTACAGGATGAGGCAACCCGAATCAGAATAGAAGGTGGAAGGGTAAAAGATGTTTTAGCAGTTGGAGCGCCTGCTGGAACCATGATTTCTGTTGAGCGCCTTTTTTTTAATACCCCTGCCAGACGCAAATTTTTAAAATCAACACCAACTGAGATGGGACATATTGTTGATATAATTATTAAGCTTGCTATCGGCAACCCCCAGGTTCATTTTAAATTAACTCATAATCAAAAAATCGTCAAAAATTTTCTACAGACTTTATATCCTTTGGAGCGTATCCAGGATCTCTTTGGTCAGATAAGCAAAAAGAATCTCTACCCTCTTGAAATAACGGATTCATATCTTAAAATCTCCGGCTGGATTGCAGCGCCCAGGATATCACGCAGTACCGGCAGGGGAATTTATCTCTATGTTAATGGCCGGTATGTTCAGGATCGAGTTATGCGGCATGCTCTTATGGCAGGAATTGGCGGCCGGCTGCTCAAAGGGCGTTATCCTCTGGCCGTAGTTTTTGTTGATATTGCCTTTGATCAGGTGGATGTTAATGTTCATCCAACCAAAAACGAGGTTCGCTTCAGCCATCCTAAAAGAGTACATGAAGCAGTATTAAAAGCAGTTAGTCAAGCACTTAAAATTTATGAAGCAGAATATCTAAGTCATTATGATGACAGACCACAAGATTCTAATATTATTTCAGATTTGATTGATAAATTTAGTTTTTCCAACACAGAGCAAATAGATTCTGAAAAATATTCAACTGAAAATGGAAAGATAAAACCCACCCAAAACAAAGTTGAGGTATCACCAGCTGAGTCTAAACAAACTGAGCCTGAAATAAAACCAAAATTAAAGGATATTTCCATTGACCTGAAAACAAATGAAACCCAAAAAGAAGCTTTTCAAGAAAATTTTTGGAAGAAAAAAGGATTTCAGGATTTACAGGTTATCGGACAATTTCACAATAGCTATATAATTTGTGAAGATCGCGGTAGCGGTCTGATTTTAATAGACCAGCACGCGGCCCATGAACGAATTCTTTTTGAACAGCTTAAAAAAACTACGCCAGGCAACAGGCAGGCCTCTCAAAAGCTGATATTGCCGGAGACTATTGAGCTTGGCTTTCGTGAAGCCCTCGCCCTTAAAAAGATATTGGCTGAATTAAATGAAATGGGTCTTGAAATTGAGCATTTCGGTGGTCAGACCTTTGTTTTAAAGGCTTTTCCTGCCCTTTTATGCGATAAAGATCTTGGTCAGGCTGTTAAAGAGATTGCTGAAAGAATTGTTGAGGTGGGGTTTGATTCAGGCCTGTCACGGATTATTGATGAAACCATTATGCTCATGGCCTGTCACAGCGCCATCCGCGCCAATCAGTCTCTCTCTTTAGAACAGATATCTGAATTACTGAGCCGGCTTGATCTATGTGATAATCCATCTCATTGTCCCCATGGGCGTCCGACCTGGATCAGATGGTCACTAAGACAAATCGAAAAAGCTTTTCAGCGCATAAAATAGTTGCTATGTCCTGGGTGATCGAAAATTATCCTGGAAAAAATTTCATTATTTTTATCCGAATCATAAATCAGACGATGTTTATTTTCCCTGGAACTGCGGTGTTCGTTTTTCGAGAAAAGCCTTAAATC
>JASFBJ010000480.1 GCA_030149585.1 Desulfobacterales bacterium
CTTCCAAAATGAGCAAGATGCATGCCTGCCTTTAAGGTCACGGAAAACTACTGAAAATAATTGCAAATATATGGATATAATTTAGGAAATATTATCATTATCAACGTTAAGCTGCTGTATCATGGTACAGTAATGTCTCAAATAAAACAGATGACGCAGCTACAGTCTGTTATTCATGTCAAAATCTATTAGATTTCAAAAAAACCTTTCTTGCGTCCTATGCTCTGCCCAGTTTCAGCAGTGTGATTTCAGAAGGGACTAAAAGGCGCAGGGGCGGCCCCCAATAGCCTGTGCCCCTGCTCACATAGATCTGGGTATTTGTCAGACGATGGAGTCCGCCTGTGAAAGGTTGGTCCAGACCCACCAGTAAATTCCAGGGGAAAAACTGCCCGCCATGGGTATGACCGGAAATTTGCAGGTCATAACCGGCTTTAGCTGCTGCAAAGATACTTTTTGGCTGATGGGCTAAAAGTATCTTGAGGTCTGTTTTGGGCGCTCCAGATAGAGCTGCCTCGGGATTTGAGGTATGCTCTGCCAAAAAATTTCCTGCCCGAAAATCAGTAACACCGGCCAGGGTAATTTTGCCACTGTCATGGCTAATAATGCGGTGCTCATTTAAAAGAACAGTAAATCCAAGATTTTTAATCATCGCAAGCCAGGAATATATTCCTGAATAATATTCATGATTGCCGGTAACAAAATATTTTCCATAAGGAGCTGTTAGTTCAGCCAGCGGCAGCACATCATTTCCAAGATGCAATACACTGCCGTCAGCCAGATCACCGGTAAAAACAATTAAATGGGGTTTTAAGGAAGGAATTTGGTCTACAATCATCTGAACCCAGGCCTTTTTCAGGGTGGGACTCACGTGCAAATCGGTAATCTGGACAATGCGCAATCCAATCAAGGCTTTTGGCAGGTTAAAAAATTTGATTTCAACTTTTTTAATGTCCGGCAAACTACGAGCCTGATAGCAACCATAACCTGTCAGCAAAGTGCTGCCGGCTAATAATCCAATATTAACGGAGTTTAAAATCAAACGCCTGCGTTCAATATCAGGCAACTGTTTTAATTCTTTATTATTACGATATGTTGATCCTGCTTTTCGATATAATTTATTTGAAAAATTGATGAGCATTATGCATATATCACGCGTTAATAATAATACAAATAAAAGAGAAATAAACCCCAGACCAAGGTAGCCGATCCAGGCAATAAAATCCAGAATCGGACCTTCAATTTTCAATATCCTCAGTAACACCTGCAAAGGCGTCAACAGCAACCCAAAAAACAGAAAACTCCATGCCCCTGTTTTCCAATGAATTTTAAAGCTGGTCGGAAGAATAATTTGTCGGCCAATATAAAATCCAAACAGCCCGATAAGAGCTGTAAAAATAATAACAAAAATTAAAAAATGCATGGTTTTTCGTCAAATATCAATTTTCAATAATTAATGTCACGGGGCCGTCATTGATCAGGGTAACTTCCATCATGGCGCGAAATCTGCCGGTAGCTGTTTTAATTCCCTTTTGTCTGATTTTTTCCACAAAATAGCTGTATAACTGATTTGCTGTTTCAGGTTCTGCAGCTTCAACAAATGAAGGGCGGCGTCCCTTGCTGCAGTTGCCAAGCAGGGTAAACTGGGAAACTATCAGCATTTCGCCACCGGTTTCTATTAGAGAAAGGTTCATTTTACCGTTTTCATCTTCAAAAATGCGTAAATCAGCAATCTTTTTGGCAAGATAGTCGGCATTTTTATTATCATCCCCTTTTGCTACCCCTAAAAAAACCAGCAGACCATGATCAATTGCACCGACGAGCTCGCCATTGACTCTGACCTGACTTTCTTTGACCCTTTGAATTACAGCTTTCATGATAATTTCCCCAAAAATATAAGGGCC
>JASFBJ010000481.1 GCA_030149585.1 Desulfobacterales bacterium
ACTGTAATGGTTGCAAATCTGATGGGATAAAATTTTTCTTTACAGAAAGCATGTGTCCAATACGAAAATGTAATATTGAAAAATCAACATCAAATTGTGCCCAATGCAGTGAATATAAATGTGAGAAATTAATAAATTTCATAGAAATGGCTCCTCCTGTTGGGGAAGCATTAGAGGCACTAAGGGTTACCATAGCAAGGCGGGATAACTTGTAAATTTAATCAGTTTTTAAAGCTTATCCTTCCCGAAATAAGCAGAGCCGGCAGATAATTGAACCCTCTGCCGGCTCGCGTTTTTAACTGAAAAATTTTACTGCAAGGTTCATATTTTTAAAAGAATCCAAACATATAACACCTGTGGCCATGGCTTTTTAAAAGGATGGTTTAGGCAGATGTTGATTCTCCTGTCAATTATTTCAAGATAATGCCGTTATCACGGGCAGCGTCTTTGATATGATCGACAAAGATTTGTGCAAATTTGTCATTAGAACCTAGACCTTTGAGTACGGTTGTTACCTTAAGTCCCTGTTTGGTAAGGATGGTTTTCCAGGAATCTTCTTCATCGCTTGCCATATCATTGATTGCATGGTCGCCTGCTACAATCATAAAGGGCTTTAACACAATATTGCCGGATTCATGATGGGACAGATACCGCGCCACATCTTCAATGCCGGGAAAACCTTCTACAGAACCTATGTAGGTTACTACACCAGGATAGAGCTCACACATTTTTTTGGCAGCTTCCATATAAATCCCGGTTGACCAGTGCTCATTTCCATGGCCCATATATACCAGCTTTGCATTCTTCTTTTTGGCTAGTTTAACGTCGTCAGCAAGGGTCTTAATGGCCTTTTCCATGTCATCATGATAATCATATTTGCTGCCGGGTCCTCCAAGAGCAGGTCTTCCCATGACGATCTTGTCAAAAGGCATCCATTTTTCCTTGGTGGTCTTTATTGAGGCAAGGGCATGAACATATGAACTTAGATCCTGAGCCTGTTCCATAAAAAACATATGTGTTGGCTGAACTATAATATTCCTGTAACCCTCTTCCCTTAAATTTCCAACAGTGGCAATGATATTTTTTACATAAAGGATTTCCCCGGGGATTCCTTTTCCAAGCCATTTTTTGGAATCAGCCTGGCGTTCTTTCCAAACCGAGCGGATAATATTGGATGTGAAAGTTATTTTAACTGGAATGCCGGGAAAGGCTTTTTTGATTTGATCCTGAATATTGGTAATAGACCCTATGGCCGACGGCTCCGTGGTGCCGAAACTGGCCAGAACAATGGCTACCTTGCCCTGTTCAGTGCTGACTTTGCCGTGTCCTGAGGCCAGAGTTATGGAACAAAGAGATACGGTCAGAAGAAAAACAAAGATAGACATAAATGTACTTTGAAATTGAGCAAATACTTTTTCCATTATTACATTCTCCTTTAATTAATTTGAATCATCGTGCATTAGGGTGAAAATTCTGTTTGTTCATTATGCGTACATTAATTGAACTTATACTATTAGTCACTGGCGGCTAATTTACCGGCCCTTATCACCTCCTTATTGAATGCTTTAAAGCCTGGAAAAAAGAACTTCCCCAGCAATGCTTCGCAGCTTCAGGCCATCTTTGCCCCAGATAAATAAACCCAGATAAAGAAATCCAGACAAAAAAATCCCCGAATCAATATTAATCAATCCGGGGATTTCCCATTTTTATCCTCAAGATTTTCAGGCTGCCTCCTGTCCGCGAAGGTTAGACCTTTTCTATTCAGGCAGGTTTTCTGACTCTTGGATCATCCTAGTTGCCGCGCCTTCCCATCTATATTTAGAACAGACAGTGGCAAAATGCGGTGTTCGTCCCCAATTACAGCGGCGGGCCCGTCCTCGATTTAAACGAGGTTCCCT
>JASFBJ010000040.1 GCA_030149585.1 Desulfobacterales bacterium
AATATCACAGAATAAAATTAGGAAAATTATTATCAAATGGTGCGAAATGTGAGGTAAACCCTTTGGAAATTATCCTGTTCCTAAAGCAAAATTTTTATATAACCTCCTCCATTATAGCCATATTTTTGCATTAAACGGTTATATTCCCAGGTCAGGCCATTAAAGAAAGTATCAAAAGAGACCCAGTAGGGGGAATTAACTTCAGGATCAACATCCAGCATTAAAACCTGATTTTGTTTAATATCAAACGCTCCAACCGGTGAAATGTGCGGAACATGCAAATCACCAATAAATACAGCCTGATTAAAATGCGCTATAATCAGACTTTCGCTATTATTTTCAAAACATATCAAATCTTCCAGAAGCTCTTTTTTAAGCTGATCCAGGTTGGGCATTTTCTTGAGCAAAGGAATTGTCTTAACTTCCTGATGGGCCAGGTCATATTCGTTTAAACTGGCATTTACTACAAGACCTAACTCTCTGACAGGAAGGCCGCGGCGGCCCTTATATCCATTTTCTCCCATTCTTTCTTTCCAGTGAATAGTTTTTACTCTCTCGAGTAGTTCTCTTTGAGTAATTGGAGTTTCAAAGCAGCTCTTTTTGTATAAAAATTCTCTAAGAGAGTTAAGCACTGTTACAGTCGATGCCACAGAGCATGCCGCGCCATTAAACTGAATTGTTAAATTGGACAGTAAAATACGGGTCAATTTTGTAGGTGTTTCTTGAAAGTAGAGATCGTTTTTAGAGATGGGGATTGATCTATCCTTAACAAAAGGATATCGTTTTAATAAAAGATCCAGTCTGGACTGGAGTACCAGGCTATAATAGCGGATGAAAAATTTCAGACGCGAGAAACACTTCTTCATGTCACTTAGTTTCCTGATTTAAAGATTTATCTTTGCAAAAGCAGGATTTTGACAAAAAAGCAAGCTCATTGCTTATGCTAAGGGAATATGTTATAAATTCAAGTTTGAATTATAACTTAATTGGACAATATTGTAAAATTAAATTCAAAATAAGGATTATAAAAGGAAAACTTTTTGAGAACACTTCTATTTATAACTGAAATTGAAGCTGATTTGTTAAATCCTGAAGAAGAGAAATGGGATTATAAGATGGCACTGGAAAAAGCCCTGCATAAAAGAGACGCTCTGCTTGAAAAAAAACCAAATTTGAAAAAACTGCAGTTTGAGATAGATCAAAACCTGAACGGAGTAAGTAATTTTGAAGATCGCATGAAAATTTTAGGGAAAATGATCGATAGCAATATAAAAACTCTTTTTACTGAGTGGTCAAAATTACAGGATCTTTGTAATAAAACCGATATTCTTTGTGATTCTGATCTCATCATAAGCTCAAAACAACGCTTGATATAGAAACTGGTTAGATCATACTCTCAGATTCCATGTCAGGAATGCATTCGAGGAATTTATTTAATGAAAAAAAAGAATAGATCTTCATTTGATACTATTAATGAAATCTTTAATCCTGCTTCAATCGCTGTGGTTGGAGCTTCTCCTGAAATAGGCTCAATTGGATATCATTATCTGCAATATCTACTTGGGCCGGGCTATGTGGGGAAAATTTATGCAGTAAATCCCCGCTATCCAAAGATACTTGATTTGCCTGCCTATTCTTGTCTGGAAGATATTCCAGGCAATGTGGAATATGTTATCAGCTGTATTAGTGCCGGCGGTGTAATTGATTTGATAAAACAAAGTGGAGTGAAAAAAGTTAAAGCAGTTCATCTCTTTACTGCCAGATTTAGTGAAACCGGTGATCCTGCTGCAAAAAAACTTGAACTTGAGATTCTTGAAGAGGCCAGGAAACAAAAGGTTCGTTTGATAGGTCCAAACTGTATGGGAATTTATAATCCAAAGGCAGGCATCCATTTTAATTACGATCTGCCGACTATTGCCGGAAATATAGGCGGGATTATTCAGAGTGGCGGGCTTGCAGGTGATTTTGTTAGATTTGGCGCTTTAAGAGGGGTGTCTTTTAGCAAGGTTGTGAGTTTTGGTAATGGGCTGGATCTAAATGAATGTGATTTTTTGGACTATCTGGCAGATGATCCTGATACCAGGGTAATTTTCCTTTATCTGGAAGGAGTTCAGGATGGCCCGCGATTTATCAGACTTTTAAAACAGATTGCTTCTAATAAACCAATTATTATTTTAAAGGGGGGTAGGACTATTGCCGGCTGCAAGGCTGCTGCATCCCATACTGCTTCGATAGCCGGGGCAGCGGACATTTTTAGTCAGGCATTGAAGCAGCATAATGTTATCATTGCAAAAGATTTAACTGAAATGATTGATCTGGCAGTGGGCTTTTCCATGCAGGCTCCAGTTAAAAATAAAAATATTACTATGGTTGGGGGCGGCGGCGGGAAATGCGTTCTTTCAAGTGATGAAGCTGAAGAGGCAGGCCTTTGTGTACCGGCTCTGCCTATTCAGGTAGTTGCTAAAATTGCTGAAAAAGAGCCTGAAATGGCTCAGTGGATAGGAAATCCAGTAGATTTTTCAATTATGTACGGCAGAAAAATCAGCCCGCCTTTAATGCTTGATTTTTTGGCAAACAGTCCGGAAATAGATCTTTTGTTTTGTAATATTACAGATGATAACCCCTTTGGAGGAGATTTCTGGCTAAAGTGGATTCAAAATGAGATCGACCAGTATCTCAGAATTGCCGCAACAGGCAAGCAGCAGATTATCGTTATAATCTGTAATCCACAGCTCACCCAATCAGCGATGAATAACTGGCGCTGGATAACTTTGGCAAAGCAGCGGGAGCGCCTTATTAAAGCCGGTATTCCGGTTTTTTCCAGCATTAAAAGGGCTGCTCGGGCAATATATAAAATAGCGGATTATTACGAGAAGAAAAAATAAAATAGTTTTGCCCGACTAAAGACCCGAATAGAAACCCATATATAAAATTGTATAGCCGGGCAAAACAAGAAAATAATGTCAGATTAACGATATTTGGTCGGCCTTAAATCCGGCAGCTCAATAAAAACTCCTTTGGGATCAAGCAGATATCTGATTTTGCCATTGAATACCTCACAGGGCAGCCCCCAGCGGGTTGTTCGTCGTTTGGGAGTATAGGTCGTCTTTACAATGCCCTCAAGCGGCATAAAATTGGTCAGGCTGCTCATTTCTTTTTTCAAAAGTTCTGTTGTTAGATTACTCCAGCCTACTTTTTTAACCACATCAGATACTACTTTATGAACTATTAGAACATATTCCCAGCCCAGGGTGTAAAACATGACTTCTTCTTTTTTGCTTCGGTTGTTTTTTTTCATATATTCTTTGATTTTATTGATGCCGGGATGGTTATTTTCATGAAAAGAGCGCATTGCAGTGCCGTAAATTGCTCCTTCAAAAAGTTCCGGGTTGACTTGAACCATAGATTCCAAACCAACATGCGTAACCATTTTAACATTCATGTTCAGTTCCTGGGCAGCCTTCATAATAAGCATATAGCCACCGCCCGCAATACAGGTCATAATCCAATCCGGTTTTTTACTGCGAATTCGAACCATCTGGGTAGTAACATCAATGTCCCGAATACCAAAAAGCTCTTTGGCCACAATATCAACATTGATTTTTTTACAATAATCAAAAAATTCCTGTGTCATCATGGAACGGCCATAGGATGTGTCCCAGGTTAGTATTGCAGCCCGCGGATTTCTTTTTTTCATCCATTTTCGTCTGGCGATTTTTACTGCTCCGCCAATCATCTCTTCGTAAAGAGGATAAAATCCATAGGCGTTTTCAGCCGGGTAAAGAGATGGCACGGTGGCTCCGCAATAAAGTATAATTCCATCTTTTGCTGCTTTTTTTGTTACAGCTTCTCCGGTTGGGGCGTGGGCAACGGCCAAAAAAAGTGCTTTGGGTTTTAGTTCCACCAGTTCGGTATATTGCTGCAAGCCCAGCGAGGCTTTTCCGGTATTATCCCTGATATAGGCCTTCATTTTAACTCCGTCAATTCCTCCCAGTTCTTCATTAATATACTGAATTCCATCTTGAACACCAGGGGAAAAAGGACCTACAGTGGGAGCATAAGGACCTGTCAGGTCGGCAATGACACCTACTGGAAAAACATTCGGTTTTGCAAGGGATGTGGCAGGTTGAAACAGCAAAAAGCTAACACAAATTATTGAAACAAGTAAAAATGCAGGTTTAGTAAAACAGAAAAAATTTGTTTTCATCAGAGGCCTCCTTATAATAATGTTACGAACTTATTAAAGCCTGAAAAATTAAATCTTGGTTTGCCGAAGTATGTAAATTTTTTATGCAAGCCAACGTTTGCGACGTCGGTAATGTTTGACATCGCGGTAATTTTTCCGTGCTCCGCCCGAACTTAAACCCAAATAAAACTCCTTTATATCTTCATTTTGCATTAAACTGACACTGGTATCTTCCATTACTATCCGGCCGTTTTCCATGACAAAACCATGGTGGGAGATTGAAAGGGCCACCATGGCATTTTGTTCAACCAGAAGCATGGATGTTTTTTCATTGACATTGATAGTTTCGATGATTTCAAAAATTTGATCAACCATTAAAGGGCTGAGTCCGAGGGATGGTTCATCCAGCAGCATCAACTGTGGATGCGCCATTAAAGCCCGGCCAATAACCTGCATCTGCTTTTCGCCTCCGGAAAGATAACCGCTGATTCGTTTGCGCAGTTCTTTTAATCTGGGGAAATAGCCGTAAATTCGGTCAAGATCGGATTTTATATTAGATTTATCTTTAAGAGAGGAAGCGCCCACCAAAAGATTTTCTTCCGTGGTGAGTTGCTCAAAGGTGGGGCGTCCCTCCAAGACTTGTACAATTCCTTTTCTGACGATTTCTTCCGGCCCTAATTTATGGATCGGTTTTCCATCAAAGGTTATACTGCCATCTGTTACCTGACCGAGTTCGGTGTGTAAAAGACCGGAAATTGCTTTCAGGGTAGTTGTTTTACCTGCGCCATTGGCGCCTAATAAGGATATTATTTTGCCGGCAGGAACGTTCAGGGAAACTCCTTTAAGAACCAGAATAACATCACTGTATATGACTTCAACATTTTCTATATTCAGCATTGAACTTTTGTAGCCTCCTGTACTTCGCAATTGGTGCCCATAGCGCAATTAATAACCCTGCAAGTCGTTTTCCTCTTTTATTTCTTTTTCTTTGGCGGCGGAATAATATTCATAACCGCCTGACCAAATATCTCTGAATCCATGCCGGTTGCAATAACATCATAACTTCCAGGAGGAATGGGTTTGGCCTTTTTAAAATCAGGTTTAAGCATGGGCGTCCACCCCACCTGGAAAAACCAGTTTAGTACCGCAGTCGGCTTGACGGTGGTTTTAAAAGCTCCGTCAGCCCCTGCATTTCCGGTGGCAATTCCGACATTGCGTTCATCTTCACCAATTCCTTTCATCTTGAAACCTTCCGGCAAGACCATTTCAATAATAACCAGTTCATTGGGTTTGAATCCAGAACCTGAGATGGTAACCGGTTTTTTAAAAAGTGCAGGTGACAGGAAGAATTGGGCTGGTTCAATTTTAAGATCAGCCATTGGTTTAGGTTTTGAGATGCCTGCACAGCTTGTCAGCCAGAACATAATAAAAGATAAAATAAGCACCCATCTGAGATTTTGGCGGAATCGCAATTTGTTCATAATTATTACCCCTTTATATTATAGATTTATCTTAAAATTGATGGTATTTTAAAGCATCCGGAGTTTTTATCCAGCCTGAAATCGGCACCTGGGTATCTCCTTTAACCCTGTAAAACCTGATTTCACGGCTGCCACGTCTTTCTGTAGGGCTATAGGATATAAGGCCCTGAATTTTTGCACTGATATCCTATCCGGGCTTGGCAACAAATTTTTTGGCACCGGTGCATCACCTGCTTTTTTTCTAAGATAACCAGTTTTTAATTAAAATTTATGCAAACTTATTGAATCAGGTGCTTTCACCCAGCCTGAAATGGGAACCAGTTCTTTGCCTTTGACCTGGTAAAAACGTACAACTTTTGAGGCGCGCCGTTCATTCGGCCCATAGGTGCAGATGCCCTGGATGCCCTGGGTGATATCTCTGCCCCCCAATTTTTGGTAGGCCTGGAACATTGCTTCCCCATCAAGTTTTTTATACCCAACATCTTTAAGGGCAATTCTCAGAGCTGCTTCAAAATGCAAGGCCCAGCCAAGTCCAATTCCATAAGGTCCGGGTAACTCATTAATGGGTTTTTTACGATATTTTAGCCACATTTTTTTTATCAGGGGGTGTTTCTGCGCATCAGTTCCGCGTATGGTGAAAACCGTGACCACGGTTCCCTGGAGTGCCTTGTTATGAAGCCTGACTCCCAAATACTGGGCAGGGCCCCAGTAGCCGCATACAAACTGGATTGTTTTTGTCATCCCCAAACGGTGGGCATCTCTGATAACATTGGTGGGATTTGGATCAATACCCCCTACCCAGATATAGTTGGCATTTTTTAAACGGGTTAGATAAGTTGAATGGTCCATGGTTCCGGTAGGGAAATATTCTGGTTTTAACAGGTTAACCCCTATTTTTTCAGCATATTCTTTTCCGCCCCGTAAAAGCTCACGACCGTATGCGCTGTCCCAGCCCATATAGCCTACTGTGGGCATGCCGCTGTTTCCCTTGCTTTTCCAATCAGCCGCCATCCAGTCCAAAGCTGCTGAAAAACCGTCCTGATAACAATTTCCCCACAAAAAACCGCGTTTTGGATGAGCTACAAATTCGCCGTCTGCCGCTACCAGCCAAACCAGTTTGTCTCTGTTAAATAAAGGTTCCAGGGCTTTTCCAATCGGCGTTGAAACCGCGTTGGCGACCAGCAGTTTATTGGTTTTCCGATAACGCTTATAACCGGAAATTGCTCTTGCAACATCATAGCGGGTATCAATGGGAATATATCTTATTTTTACTCCGTCAACACCGCCATTTTCGTTAATATAGGTGAAATAATCTTCACAGGCCTTTTCAATATCCACCGCCAGACCGGCAATGGGGCCGGTAAAGTCGGAAAGACTTAGAAAGGCAACGGTTTTTTCCTTGGCAAAAGTCGGCATACTCCAGGCTATCAAGCAGCATAGAGTAAAAACCCCAAATAATATCAACCGAATTTTTTTCATCTTAATTTCTCCTTTATTTGATTGCTAATATTGTAGAAGTTCTATCCTGAAAAGTTTAGAACTATTAAAAATCTTAATTCTTATAGGGATATATTCTGTATGAAGTTTTAAGTATTTCCCAGGTATGAGCCAGACCGCGTGGCTGAAAAATAAGAAAAATTATTAAGACCAGGCCAAAGACCATTACACCGAGTGAAGCCGCGGGCGCAATACCCAATTTTGGGATCAATTCGGTAAGAAACGGGGAACCAAAGAGTACCAGTTCATCCAGTAATCTTAGAAAAATAACACCAAAAAATACTCCTGGGATACTGCCCAACCCGCCGACAATGATCATTCCAATAAAATTCAGGCCGTGAATTAGAGTATATTGTTCGCTGTTAACCACCGTGTACCAGTGGCAAAACAGAGAGCCGCCGATTCCAGCATAGAAACAGGAAATAAAAAAAGCCAGCAGTTTATAATAGAAGGTGTTAACCCCCATGACTTCAGCTGCAAGATCGTTATCCCGAATGGCCACAAAGACACGGCCAACCCTGCTGCGCAGTAAATTTCTGGCAAAGAAGGTCAAGATAATAGTTATAATTAAAATTATATAATAAATTCTTTCATCTGTATCAAAAACAAAGCTGCCAATGCTCGGTGATTCAACTGATAAGCCTTGATGCCCGCCGGTAATATGAAGGTGGGTAATTACCCACATGGTTAAATAAAAAATGGCAATGGTGCCCATTGCAAGGTAAAATCCTTTTATCCTAAGAGATGGTGCTCCTCCAATCAGCCCTACCAGGCCGGCTGCAATGCCGGATAAAGGTAGTGCTATCCAAAATGAGATCCCGAATTTGGTAGTTAAAACTGCTGAAAAAAAAGCTCCAACTGCCATAAATGCGGGTTGCCCGAATGATATCTGGCCGCAACAGCCGGTGACGATCTGAAGGCCTAAAACCACAATCACGGTAATAAAGATATTATTTGTAAGATTTAGCAGGTAATAGGGGGCAAAAAGCGGCAGGATAAATAAAAAAAGAAGGCTGCCGATTAAAAGAAGCCAGTGGCCTCGGGTTCGGACTATGGCGATATCTTTTTCATATGTTTCATCAAACACACCGCAGGGGCGCATAATTATATCCTTTCAATTTTTTTAAGGCCGAACAGGCCGTACGGTTTAACGATTAATATCAGTAGCAAAATCACATAAGCAGCAGCATCTTTAACACCGCCGCCCAGTGGGCCATCCAGATAGCCGGAACTCAGATTTTCAATTAATCCAAGCAAAATGCCGGCCAGCAAAGCTCCACCAATAGATTCAAGGCCTCCGAACATGGCCACTATTAAACCCTTAATACCTATGTAGGGCAAAGGATAGTGAATATCCATGACATTTGCGCAGGCAATTCCCCCAATGGCCACAACTGCCGAAGAAATGATCCAGATGAGTGTGAACACCTTTTTTACACCAATGCCGGCACTTTGAGCCAGAATGTGGTTTTCAGAGGTGGCCCGCATCTGTAATCCTGTTCTGGTAAATTTAAAAAAGGCGAACAGTGCTGCAAATATCAGCATGGCAATTGTAAAGCTGGATAAAAGGCCTTTGGAAATAATTACGCCGCTGAGATTGAACGTACCTTCCGGCAAAAAAGGGCTGTAAGCTCTGGATTGGCCGGAAAGATAAAGCTGAAAAAAACCATCCAGAAACATAAATACTGAAAAGGTCATTAAAAAAGCAGTGAAAAGCGATTCTCCAATTAAAGGCCGAATGGTAAAACGCTCGGTGATAAATCCCATCAGGGCAGCCAGGCTGATTGTTCCAAGTAACGCCACCCAGACTGGAAAATTAAGCTGATCAAGAAAGATCCAGAAAAAAAGCGCGCCAAAGGCCAGCAACTGACCATGGGCCAAACTGACAACCTGGGTGGCTTTAAAAACCAGTACAATTGAGACGCCCACCAAAGCGTAGAGGCCGCCTACTAATATGCCATTAATGGCAAACTGCATGAAATCAACCAATGGGATCCTCCTAAATGCTCTTTATATTGATACTAATTATCTTTCTTTATTTGTTTTAAGTTTATACTGGTTTTTATTTTACCGGTACGTCCATCACGATATTTAACAGTTGCCTCTACCTCATAGATTTTCTGGTCAGTGTAAAGCTTGTCAATCAGTTCGTGGTAACGTTTTTCCACAAATGTTCTTCTTAATTTTCTGGTTCTGGTCAGTTCAGCCTCGTCTGCATCAAATTCTTTATGCAGATTGGTAAATTTTTTTATTCTTGCATACTCGGGCAGGGTTTTATTAACCTTGATAATCTCTTTTTCAATCAGTTCTATAACAATCGGTTTTTGTGATAGATCGGTAAATGTCGTGTAGGCAATATGGTTTGCTTCCGCAAAACGTCCCACATTATCAATATCAATATTAACCAGACAAACAACATAATCCCTGGTTTTTCCACCTGTAACCAGTATATCCTTAATATAGGGGCTAAACCTTAGGCGGACTTCAGGGTATACTGGGGAAAACTTTTTACCGGTAGCCAAAGGTTGCAAATCTTCCATGCGATCAATTACGATGAGGTGGCCTTTATCATCAAGATAGCCAAAATCGCCGGTAAGAAACCAGCTGTCTTTAATTTTACTTTGAGAGGCCTTTTTGTTTTTATAATAACCAGAGTACATAAACTTGCTTTTGGCCAGGATTTCGCCATCTTCTGCAATTTTAACCTCTGCCCAGGATACAACCGGACCGCAGGTTTCCGGGCTGATTTCTCCTCTAAGGGGCATGGATATGGCTCCTAATTCTGTACTGGCGTAGAGCAGCTTGATCTCAACACCCAGCGCAAGGAAAAATTCTATGATTTCAGGGCTAAGGGCGGCTCCAACAGAATAAGCTACTTTGACATTGGTTAAACCAAGGTTATCGCGCAATTGACGGAAGAAGGCATGATAGGCCAGAAAATAAATAATCCGCCAGAAAAGGCTTAGCGACTGCTCCTCAGCCCTGATTTTAGCTGTTTTAATACCCAGTGGTATACAGATTTTTTGGATCAGTCGGCGTTGCCAGGTTGAATCCATCATTTTCGCCTGAATGCTGCGACTTACCATTTCCCAAAGCCGTGCCCCGTAAAAAAGAACATCCGGGCCAATCTCTCTTAGGTTTTCCTGAACTGTTTCAGGTTCTTCCGGGAAATTAACCGTAATATCAGCCACAAGTCCGGCGCCAATTCCCAGAGCCTGTTCAGTTGCCCAGGCCGGAGGGATAAAGGAAAGATAGTTATAGCCTTTGCCGCTCCAATGATCCCGGCTGGTCCAGTTGCGAGCGGTTTCCATCACCCATTTCTGGCTTAGCATGGCGCCTTTTGGGGTGCCGGTCGTTCCTGATGTATAACAAATAACAGCAATGTCCTCAGCTTTTCCCTGGTCTATGTTTTGATCAAAGAACTCAGGGTTGTTTTTCTCAAACTTTTTGCCTAATTCAAATAATTCATCAAAATTCATTAAATCAGGATCATCATAGCTCCATAGCCCTTTGGGTTCCCAATATATAATTTTCCCAAGCAGGGGAAGCTCGTCTTTGATTTCAAGAAGTTTGTCAACCTGTTCCTGATCATGAGCTATTGCAAAAACAGAATCTGAATGTTCAATAAAAAATTTTATCTCTGATGCAACACAGTCGGTATATATGCCGACTGCCGTAGCTCGAACAGTCTGTACGGCTAATTCAGCAAAAAACCATTCCGGCTTATTCTCTCCTATAATTGAGACTTTATCATTTTTTTTAAGCCCCAGGCCGGCCAGACCCAGACATAAATATTTCACGTTTTCATAATAATCCTGCCAGGAAAATTTTTTCCAGATTCCGCGGGTTTTTTCCCGCATTGCGATCTTTTGAGGACTTTGAAGATAGTTATAACGCAAAGCCTTGGGAAAGGTATCAATTTGAAATGCTTCGCTCATTAAAGAGAAACTCCTTTTTTAGAAAATTTATCGCCGAGATAGGCTTTTATGACCTGGGGATTATCCTTAATCTCTTCAGGAGTCCCGTCCGCGATTTTACGGCCGAAATCAAGCACAATACCACGGCTTACAAGATCCATTATAACTGCCATATCATGCTCCACCAACACAATCGAAGTTTCTTTGAGCTCATGAATATCCAGGATAAATCGGGCCATGTCCTCTTTTTCCTCAACATTCATGCCGGCCATTGGTTCATCCAGGAGCAAAACATCCGGTTCCATACAAAGGGCCCTGCCCATATCAACTCTTTTCCGCTGGCCGTATGGCAAAGAACCAACGACTTTTTTCCGTATGGATTCCATGTCTAAAAGATCGATAATATCTTCTACCACCTGTCGATGTTGAACCTCTTCTTTGCGCGCAGAACCAAAAAAGAAACCACCGGCCAGGGCCCCTTGCTTCATAAGAATGTGGCGGGCGGCCATCAGGTTATCCAAGGCTGTTAATCCAGTGAAAAGTTCAATGTTTTGAAAGGTTCTGGCCACTCCCATTTTTGCTATTTTATAGGGAGGTTGTCTGGTAATGTCGGTTTTCTTGAAGGTAATAGTTCCTTTTTGCGGTCGGTAGAAACCGTTCATGCAATTAAATAGAGAAGTTTTGCCGGCGCCATTTGGGCCGATTATCGCCAGAATTTCTCCAGGCAAAATATCCATGTTGATGTCTTTGAGGGCAACTGTGCCTCCAAAATTAAGGCTGATATTATCAATTTCGAGAATGGGATTGCGAGATTGCTGGTCAATGCGGGCCATATTTCAGTCCTTGAAAAGTTGTTAAATTTTAACCGCGTGGACAATAATCTATCTGCTCAATCAAGATAATTTGAGAAATATAAAATAGCCCAATAAATTTGTTTATATTAAATTAGTTGTCATTTTGTTTCGGCAATGCGCAATTTCTTTTGGACGAAAATTATATGAACAATATTTATCATGTGTATTTCATTTTTGTCAACAGGGAAAATGAATATTTTCGATAAATTTTGGTTAAGGTCAGCTTGGAATACGCTTGAGATTCCTGCACTTTCGCGCCTTGCCAGCCTGGCCCCTCAACACTTAAAATTGCCAACTTATTTTTGTGCGAACCCTAAAGAGAATAAATCTTGACAATTTTAGTAATTATCAATAATAATAAAAAAATATTATAACAACGTTACATCCATTATAGCAGTGGCAGGCATCGTATAAAAATTGCATAAAGCAGGATAAGTATAACAATGTTGTCGGAGCTTAAACCCCAGGTACGTCAACGGCTGGAAAGAGCCGTGCTTGATGTTTTTTCTGAATCGGATTTCCATAAAGCCAATATTCGTTCTGTTGCAAAAAAAGCAGGCGTGAGTTTCAGTACGATTTATCAGCATTATGGAAGCAAGGAACAGCTGGTTTTTGCTGTTGTGGATATCTGGCTGGGGAAACTTACCGATCGGATCGTGGATCATTTGCAAGGGATTGAGGATTTAAAGGAAAAACTGCGTAAGGTGTTATGGCTGCAGCTTGATTATTATGAAAAAAATCCTTGTTTGGGGAAAATATTATTTATGACCTTGCCAATGAAAACCTGGATGGCGGACGAAACCTTTCAGCAAAGAAAGATGATCAACCTGTTTTTAGATGTTTTAAAAAAAGGGCAGCAGGAAAATCGTCTTATTTCGGAAGTTCGTGCCGGAACTTTGCTTGATTTAATGATGGGGCTGATTCAGCGCTCATTTTGCATGTGGATTTCAAGAAAAGAGCCGGAAAGTCTTGCAGAGCAGAGTAATGATTTATTCGGGATGATTTGGCGGGCGATTTCTAATCCTGAATTATAATAAAGTGATGGATAAATGCTATAAGAATTTTTCTTATCCTGTTTTATCTTTGGGTCCATAGAAATTTAAATAAAACTTATAAAAAGGAGTGCCTCATGTCTGAACACCCTGAAAAACAGAAGTGGAATGAACTTGCAACTAAACTTTTAAAAGGAAAAAAGCCGGAGTCCTTGAACTGGAAAACCCCGGAAGGTATTACGGTAAAACCGCTGTATACAGCCGAGGACCTGGAAAAGATGGAACATATAAATTCTTTGCCGGGCATGGCTCCTTATGTACGGGGCCCCATGGCCACCATGTATGCGGGTCGTCCCTGGACTCTTCGCCAGTATGCAGGTTTTTCAACTGCCAAAGAATCAACTGCTTTTTACAGAAGAAATCTGGCTGCCGGGCAAAAAGGGCTTTCAGTTGCTTTTGATCTGGCAACTCACAGGGGATATGACTCCGACCATCCGAGAGTTACAGGAGATATTGGCAAGGCTGGTGTGGCTATTGATTCTGTTGAAGATATGAAGATTCTTTTTGATCGGATTCCCCTTGATCAAATGAGTGTTTCCATGACAATGAACGGTGCTGTTCTGCCTATTTTAGCGGGCTATATTGTGGCAGCAGAAGAACAGGGCGTAAAACAGGAAAAGCTTTCAGGCACTATTCAAAACGATATTTTAAAAGAGTATCTAACCAGAAATACATATATTTATCCGCCCACACCTTCAATGCGGATAATATCCGATATTATTGCTTATTGTTCTAAAAATATGCCTCGTTATAATACCGTTAGTATCAGTGGATATCATATGATGGAGGCTGGTGCTGATTCAGTTTTGCAAACAGCATTTACACTGGCGGACGGGCTTGAGTATGTCAAGGCCGCTATGGCAGCGGGTCTGGATTTAGATGCTTTTGCGCCCCGCCTCTCATTTTTCTTTGGTGTGGGCATGAATTTTTTTATGGAAATTGCCATGCTGCGGGCAGCCCGTTATTTATGGTTTAATATGATCAGCAAGTTTAATCCCAAAAATCCCAAATCCGCCATGCTTCGAACCCATGTTCAGACTTCAGGCTGGAGCCTGACTGAGCAGGACCCTTATAATAATATAATCCGTACCACAATTGAATGCATGTCGGCTGTTCTTGGCGGAACCCAGTCTTTGCACACCAACTCTTTTGATGAGGCCGTTGGACTGCCTACTGATTTTTCTGCAAGAATAGCCCGTAATACGCAGATTCTGGTTCAGGAAGAATCCCAGATTTGCCATGTGGTAGATCCTCTGGGGGGGTCTTATTATATTGAAGCTTTGACCGACGGGATTATAAGGGAAGCTTCTAAAATAATTGATGAGGTTGAGAAGCTGGGAGGCATGGCAAAGGCTATTGAGACCGGTATGCCCAAACGACGTATCGAAGAATCCGCGGCTCGCAAACAGGCCCGGATTGATCAGGGGCTGGATGTTATTGTCGGCGTCAATAAATACAAAGTTGAAGACAAACCTTTGGAAGGCCTGCTGGAGGTATCGGAAACAGTTCGTGATGAGCAGATTGCGCGTCTTAAACAGATAAAAGCGGATCGCGACAGCACGGCTGTTGAAAATGCTTTGAACGCTCTTATCAAAGCAGCGGAATCTGATGGGAATCTTCTGGAGGCCACGGTTGAAGCAATGCGGGTGAGGGCTACACTTGGAGAGGTTTCAGATGCCATTGAAAAAGTATTTGGGCGTTTTGTGGCAACCACCCAATGTATTTCAGGAATTTATGCCTCTGAATTCGAAGATGATGATGTTATTGAAAAAATACGTAAAAGAACTGCGGCTTTTACTGAAAAAAATGGGCGCAGGCCGAGAATGCTGGTTACCAAGATGGGACAGGATGGTCACGACAGGGGGATTAAAGTGGTTGCCACCGCCTATGCGGATTTAGGCTTTGATGTGGATATCAGCCCCATGTTTCAGACTCCGGAAGAGGCTGCCAAAATGGCTATTGAAAATGATGTCCATGTGGTTGGCGCATCCAGTCTGGCTGCCGGTCATAAGACCCTGGTGCCCCAGCTTATTGAAGAGTTGAAAAAACTGGGGGGGCAGGATATTCTGGTTGTCGTCGGGGGAGTTATTCCACCCGGGGATTATGATTTTCTTTTTGAAGCCGGAGTGGTTGGTATTTTTGGGCCTGGTACAGCCATTACTGAATCAGTGGACAAGGTGCTAAGCGTCCTGGAAAAAGCGTAATATGTTGTTTTTTACAGGAAAAAATAATAGATGATAATTCAGGATCCTAAAGTCTATGTTGACGGAGTATTGGCACGGGGTCGGCGGTTATTGGCCAAAACCATTACTCTGATAGAAAGTTCTCATCCTGCACACCAGGATCTGGCTGATATTGTTCTGGATAAACTTTTGCCTTACACAGGTAAAGCCTTTAGAATCGGTATTACAGGAGTTCCAGGGGTTGGGAAAAGTACATTTATTGAGAGTTTTGGCATGTTCCTGGTCAAACAGCAATATCAGGTGGCGGTGCTGACGGTTGATCCATCCAGTACCCGTAGTGGCGGGAGCATTCTGGCGGATAAAACCCGTATGGAACAGCTTGCCGTTGAACCTGATGCCTTTATTCGGCCATCTCCGGCCGGCGAAACCCTAGGAGGAGTTGCCCGCAAAACCCGTGAAACTATGCTGCTTTGTGAAGCTGCAGGCTTTGATGTCGTGATTATTGAAACCGTGGGCGTGGGCCAATCGGAAACCACGGTTTCCTCCATGGTGGATTTTTTTTTGGTACTCATGCTCGCAGGTGCCGGAGATGAACTTCAGGGCATTAAAAAAGGGGTTTTGGAGTTGGCTGATGCTGTGGCAATAAATAAATCAGATGGGGATAATATTGAAAAGGCCGAAAGAGCAAGACAGCAATATGAGTCCGCCCTTCATTTTTTAAAACCGGCAACTACGGTCTGGACTCCACCTGTTCTTACCTGCAGCGCTTTGGCAATGACCGGTATTAAAGAATTATGGGAAACCATACAGCACCACAGGGAAAATTTTTTAAAATCCGGCCTGTTTGATAAACATCGCAAAAAACAGGCTCTTAGCTGGATGTGGTTTTTAGTTGATGATGGGCTTAAAAAACGGTTTTATCAAAATCCCAAAATAAAAGAGCGTTTGCCGGCTATTCAAAGAGAAGTGCTTAGCGGAAAAATTTCCTCGACTCTGGCGGCACGCAAACTGCTTTTTTTCTTGACAAGCAAGGAATAATATAGAGA
>JASFBJ010000041.1 GCA_030149585.1 Desulfobacterales bacterium
CGCGGCTGATATCAAGATAATTCCTATCAGGGCAATCATCATAACTACTGCTGAAATTTTCATTTTGTTTAACACCACAATTTCTCCTGATAACTAATTTTTTTCCGGCTCGCCTGTCTTGAAATGGAAAAGCGAGCCGGAGTTAAAATTATTTTAAAAAGTTTTTCACATGGTTCGCCTGCGGCGAATCCCTATAAGCCCCAAAAGACCGCTTCCCAGCAGCCAGACAGCAGCGGGAACCGGAACTGCAGACACATCAGCGCCTTCATGACCGGTTATGTCAGCCACCTGGTGGTACGTAGGCGTGGTATCGCCAGGGTCGATATAACCGATGGTTGTAAGGCCGTCCAGGTCAATAAACCATACATCCGGGCTGTCATCGATGCTTGCGCCGTCAAGAACTTCAAAGGTCACTGTGGCAAGTTGTGCGCTTCCGATCTCAGGAATGGGGACATCCCAGGTATAGCCGTTAAAATTATAAATTACTCCAGGCGCCTCAAGCCACGGATCGGAAAATTGCTCAAACCCTTCAGGTAAATCATTGGTCCAGCCGGATAGTGAGAGTTCGTTAATATCAAAACCAATGCAAAAGGCATAGGCATCACCAAACCCGACTGCCGGGTCAGCCTCAAAATTAACTGTAAAGGTAATCTCTTCTCCGGGGAGAGCATATATTTCGTCTGTGGGATTAATTGAAATGGTTGCGGCCATGGCGCTGCCGGCCCCAAAGCTTATAAAAAAAGAAATAATAAGAACGTTAAGCAGTTTTTTCATTTGTTGATTCTCCATATATTAGTTTATTAAGTTTTAGGTTTTTTTTAATACCAGGGATAGTTTGTAAACCATCTTGATTTAAAGATGCCGAAATCAGAAGGCCCGACTACATCGTTAGAATCAAAGTCAGCGTCAGGATTCCAGTTGGAACTACCAGGCACGCTGAACCATGTTGACTTGAACAGTCCAAAGTCAGAAGGCCCGACAACACAATTATTATCAAGATCACAATCGCATGCATTGCCGTATCCGTCGCTGTCTGTATCTTCCTGGCCCGGATTTGGAGTTAACGCGCAATTGTCCAGATGATCAAATATTCCATCTTCATCAGAATCATTATTTTCAGCGCACATATAATAATATTCCCAGCTAAGTGGAATCACGGAATCCCAGTCCATCGTAAACCAGCCTGTCATTTCGATTTGATGGGGATTAGCAGCGCCCACTACAAACTCAACCGCTTCGCATGGGGAATTCGGGTCAATCCCTTCGCATTCAGGATTGCCGCTACCGGAAATAATTTGAAGGTTTTCGTCAAACTTGATTATATAAGCGTCTTCATCGCCTCCACCGTAAGAGTTTGACTGGCCGACTGCCACGCCTCCGTTATCTGCCGTGCCCGCTGCATTACAAAAGCGATCATCTGTAACACCCGCATAAATTCTGTCATCAATTAGAGTGCCGTCCGGGCTGAATCGAAGGAGCCATGCATTTTTAACCAGATTAAAGTTATAATTTTGCCCTGCAAGAATGAGATCTGTATTTTCCGCCTCACAGACTGATGCATATGTGAAATCATGACCGGCTGGAGCCTCAATATTGGAGCCGAATATTCTTGCCCATGAAAAATCACCATCCTTGTCAACCTTCAGCAAAAACGCGAGTCTTCTTTCCTGGGTTTTAAAACTATAGCTCTGCCCGACAATGGCATATCCTCCATCTGATGTCCGGCAAATATCTTTTAAAAAATCAAGTTCTACTGCCAGGCCTTCAGGCGGCACAGGAGCATAATTTTTGGCCCAGACGATGACGCCGGCCAGGTCAATTTTTATTAAAACCACGTCATTTTCTCCGGTAGCACTCATATATCTGTCGTAGTTTGCAAGGAGATAACCGTCTACCAGACCCGTATCGGGATTTTTTGTTTCAAGGACGTGGGACCACATATTATAATCTGCGGTGCCGTAGCATTTGCCCCATTCAAGGGCGCCGTTTGCCGATAATTTAAAAACCGTCCAGTCTTTGCTGTTACCAGGACATGTGTACTGGGAAGATATAATGCACCCTCCGTCCCGGGTTGCTGCCGGCCAAAGACCTCTGGTTGAGATAATATCGTTTGTAACCAGCTTTTCCCACACAACTGTTCCGCAGGCTTTCAGCTTGGCCACCCAGACGCTCTTTTTAACAGGAGCTGGATCGCCGGCGCTTACATAACCTGAAACAAAAATATAGCCGTCTTCATTTACATCCACATAGGTGGTGTGTGAGTGCTTGACGCCGTCAAATTTTTTGGTCCACTCAAGATTTCCATATTTGTTGAATTTAACTAATTGTACATAGCTTTCAACTTCACCGGTTGTAATATAGCCGCCGTCCGGCGTTACCTTTACATCAATAAATGCCTCATCTCCTTCAGCATGAAGGTTTACGGCAAAATTATCAGCGCTGTATGCAGCGCCGGGTGATAATAAAACAGCGCCGGCAACCGCAAAAGGCAGCGCTGCCGCAATAGTCAGTATGCTAAACATTTTTTTTATTCTAAACATTTTTAACCCCATTTTGATATTTTCTAACCCGGAATCTCGTGAAATCCGAAAAATCAGGGTCTTTTCTTATGGTTTATTTTATAATTCAGCAGTTACTCATTCCATTTGCACTCATTCAAAACATTTCAAATATACATTCCTGCATCACCCCTCCTTTCCCTTTTTTCTGGTTTTTCCATTCCTGTTTTGTTGTCCGGTTTTGTTATCCGGCACTGACCTAAATCTGTGCGTCTACTTGTGGAAGTTATTTCGTCCTCGTTCCTTATGACCTTTTTCTAAAAAAAAAGGCATAACCGGATTAATTAATATAATCCACGTTATGCCTTCACTCCCCTCGCACTTTTGAAAAGCCGGGGTCGTAAAACATACCTATAATTGTTTGTTGAAACTATATTTTTTATGATGTCTAAACGAAACAGAATAAAAAGTCAAGCCGACTTTTCCGCAATTTTCAACAGATTTTAAAAAAGGCAGGGGCAGGTTTCAAACCCGTCTCGAATAACGACAAACTCGACTCAGCCGTTTTTTTGCAGATTAGTAAAGATTAGTGAAAATTGATGAATCCCGGGGTATTGACTTTTTGCCAATGGCAACATAAACAGGAATAACAAAACTTATTAGAAATTCCTAAAAGATTTAACAATGGCCATCTTAACGGTCTCCGAAATTTCAGCAGCACTTAAAAAGTAAAGATCTAACAAAAATTGCACCAATTAATTCTGTTGCGGTTTTTATTTATGTTTTTTGTGAACATTTTTGACGCTATCAGGGCAATCTTTTTTTCAGGCTCAAAACATTTTTATTATATGAGGTCAATTTAATTATGTCCAAAAAAGGGATACTACCACTATTATTCTTTTTGATTACTGCTTATATCTTTTGTGCTTTCCAGACCATACATGCAAAGGAGCAAGAAACATCTGAAGAAAAACATGGTGAAACAGGTGAGATTTCCGAGATAGAACTACCCAAAATGGTGGTTACAGGATCCAGAGAGAAAGTTGACAAGCCTGAAAATTTGCCGGTTCCTGTTCAGATTATAACCCAGGAGCAAATCAAGGAGATAGGGGCTATAAAATTCGATCAGGTTATCGAAATCACTCAGGGGGTTGAACTGGTGAATTCTCCTGATATGAATATATCCCCAGGGCTTAAAACCCTTCGGATGCGCGGTATGGATTTTAATCATGTGCTTATACTGGTAAACGGTAAAAGATTGCCGGGTTCACGTCCCGGCACAAAGGGTTATTCTTATATTGATATCGGCAATATAAATATTGATATGATCGAGCGGATCGAAGTATTGCGGGACGGTGCTTCATCCCAGTATGGTTCAGACGCGGTGGCCGGCGTTATCAATATTATTACCAAAAAATATATAACAAAATTTTCCATCAATACCCAGTACGGGATATCTTCGCAGGATGATGCCGAAGAAAAACATATAGATGCTTCGGGTGGATTGCCGCTGGGCAAAAGACTTCACTTGAATTTAAGTGCCTTTGGAACCGAGCAGGATCATTATGACCGTACCCCAAGTGATAGATGGGGGACCGCTGATTATAAGCAGGACGGCGGCAATGTCGGTGTTGTTTTTGATATAACCGATTTTCAAATGATAAGTCTTGACGGCCGATTTGCGGAAACCGATTCTGAATTTCTAAAAGAGGGCACAGGGAATACAGCTACATTTAGGAATAATAATAAGAAAAATCTTTCCGGCGACATTGACTGGGAAGGTGAATTTGAAAATATAAAATTTGATCTTTGTGCCGGGTATTCTACTTCAGAAATGGAATACAGGCATACCGAAGACCCTGACTACCGTGGTGACATGGACTGGGATATTGCTCAATACAGCGGAAATCTGACCTGGGATCCTGCTGGCTGGCTGACATTTTTTACAGGAGCTTCATGGAATGAAGAAGATATCGACGCTCCGCAGCGCAATTTTATTAAAAACCGCGTAATAAAAGCAATTTTTACCGAAATAGATCTAAAACCATTTTATAACATTACGCTACAACTTTCCGGCCGGTTTGAGAATTATTCGGATTTCGGCGATAATTTTTCCCCTAAACTGGCGTGCCGCTATGAAATTATACCGCCGCTGGCAATAAGAGCATCTGTTTCAAAATCTTATGTAGCGCCCACTTTATTCCAAATGCATGATAATTTTCCCGATGCCATGGGCTGGAATGATATTTACGGCAATCCTGATTTAGATGCTTCCGAGGCTGTAAATACTACTGCCGGCATTATCTGGAAGGTAATTAAAAAATTTAATACCAGGGTTTCATTTGATTTTTTCTATAACAGGATTGAAGACATGATAGTTGTAGAATCGCTCAAAAATCAGAAAACGGCTTTACCTGAATCCACACCTGAAATGGATGAAAGGGGCATACCGGCAACAGTAAACACTGTATCGAGCTACAAAAATCTGGATGGAACAACTAAATATAAGGGCTTTGAAATCGGATTTGCCACGGATTTGCCCTGGCGTTTTGCCATGGATGTCAATGCAAATTATCTTGATACCGAAGACCCTGACGGCTATGACCTGACAAACCGTCCAAGATCCGGAATGACTGCTATTTTAAGATATAACTACGAAAAGCGCTTCTGGGGAAATTTACGGTATAATTACCGTGGTAAATACATAAGCGATGGTCTGTTTGAGAAAGTATCCTGTTTTGACACAATCAACGCCCAGATAAACTATGCAGTAAATAAAAATATTATTATTTACCTTGGAGGGCGCAATCTTCTGGATGAAAAGCCACCTGTAGACCTTGAAAAATATGAAATGGGTCACAGGGAATCCATGGTTGATTCCAGCATGGGAGCCTACTGGTATGGAGGGGCTAAAATCAGCTTCTAATTTAGCATATTGTGGCAAAAAATTTTAAACTAATAAACTGCGAATCAAAGGTGTTTTGGGGCGAGCCCTAAATTCCGGCAATTCTTAAAAGGTGAAAAAATGAAAAAAAAACATATAATCTTTATCCTGATATCGATGTTGATCCTGTTTGCAGGATTCAGCAAGCCGGCGGCAGCCGGGGACATGGAAGGCCCGCCTGGTGGTTATTTCTGCCCAGGCTATGTAGATGCACCGGACTGGTCGGCAGACACAGGATATACCCGGCAGAGCTGGGATTTTTTGCCTGTGCCTGATTTGGATGAGCCAGGCACCTATAAAGAACCGGCTTTCATAAATGATGATGCCCCAATACTTTATCCAAACCCGGTTACGCCTCCTGTTTCACCTGATGCCGATACTTATGGCGGCCCTGGCATGTATAATTCATACGGAAGCCCATCATTTTATGCTTCAGGGCGCACAACATCCTTTGCCTGGGAATGGACGGATTACGGCATGGGCATGGAAAATAACACCTTTTACGGGCATATAGGCGGCATGGGAGCAGGGTATGTGGCTTTTGAGCTTCCAAGTCTGGAGATAGCAAATGCGACCAAAGAAATCTGGATACAGTATATAGTTTATCTGCACAAAAACGACACCCCTGCTGATATGGTAACAGGATTTTTCAGTGACAGTGACATGTCAGCCGAAATCGGTGCCATGGAAAGCAGACTGTGGGAACAACTCGATGGCCCGGGCGGCACCGGCTACTGGTGGAGAATTACTGAAAATTGGACAATGCCTCAGTCAGACAAAGATTTTTTCCGTCTTGAAACCGCTGACGGCACTGCCACCCTGATTGATACGATCGATATTCAAACCAGATGTAAAACAGTCTTTACCCCTGAATTTGATCCTGTTTCAGGAACCACTTTTACTTCACCACTTGCCGTATCCATCAGTTGCGCAACTAACGGCGCGATAATTTATTATACTATTGACGGCACTGAGCCGACCCTATCCTCAAATGAATATACTGAAGCTATTTCCATCAGTGAATCCACTACTTTTAAGGCCAGGGCATTTAAAAACGGCATGGAGCAAAGCGCCGTTGCAACGGCAACTTACACCAAAGCCGATACCGTGGTTGAACCGGTATTTTTACCTGTTTCAGGAAGCACTTTTACTTCATCCCTTGCCGTATCCATCAGTTGCGCAACTAACGGCGCGATAATTTATTATACTATTGACGGCACTGAGCCGACCCTATCCTCAAATGAATATACTGAAGCTATTTCCATCAGTGAATCCACTACTTTTAAGGCCAGGGCATTTAAAGACGGCATGGAGCAAAGCTCTATTGCAGATGCAGCATATACCAGAGCTTTTCCGGAAATAGCATACTCTTCCCCGGTTTTTAATTTCAACGCCATTGAAAACGATAATAACCCTGATGCACAAATCCTTGAAATCTGGAATTCCGGAAGCGGAATTTTAAACTGGTCGGTCAGCGATAATGTAGACTGGCTCTCTTTAACTCCGGAAAGCGGCTCGTCAACCAGTGAAGATAATAAAGGAGCTGTTACCCTGTCTGTGGACATTACAGGGCTTAACCCCGGGGATTACGAAGCTAAACTTATTATCAGCGACCCTGAAGCTAAAAAACCTTCGGTGTCTCTTTGTGTAAATTTAAGTATATCTGCGGAACCCGAGGTCCCGAACATAGCTTATAGCTCTTTAGAGTACATTTTCAGCGCTGCTCAGAGCGGAAATGATCCTGCGGACAATTCCTTGTGGATTTGGAATTCCGGCACCGGAACTTTAAACTGGTCGGTCAGCGATAATGTAGACTGGCTCTCTTTAACTCCGGAAAGCGGCTCGTCAACCAGTGAAGATGATAAAGAGGCAGTTACCCTGTCTGTGGATATTACAGGGCTTGATGCCGGAAATTATGACGCAGCCATAACTATCAGCGATCCTGAAGCTGCAAATAATCAGCAGACAATAAATATAAGGCTGACTATTATTTCAAGCGAATGGTCGGATAATCCATATTACACCCACCAGAGCTGGGAGTTTAATTCTCTGGATATAGATCCCGATACTCCGGGGTGGCAGCTTCCCACATGCAACGATGCCGGCAAAGATGATGCTATATCACCAGGGATTCCCGGACGTGAGGATGATGAAGGAAATCCCTATGCACCCCTGGCACCGGATGCACTGGATGATGAATTTCAGAATAACTATGGAGAGCCTTTATTAATCTATGCTATGCCTCGCGATAACGAATCAGGCGGCTGGAGCTGGCACGCCATGGCCGGTCCCTGGTTCAGGTGCGGCTATTATGGCGGAATGGGTGATACAGCGCTGGTTTTTGAAATCCCGAATTATTATCAGGCGGAACAGATGCATACCCAGGTTAAAATAGAATGGTTTTTCTTTGGTTCCGACAACGGCCTGGACTGGAGATGTGAAATTGGACGGAATTATGAAAAAAATCTTGATGAATCGAATCATTTGGACCGAATTATAATAACCAATACCAACGGTGTTAATCTGCTGAATGAAACCGTTGTAGAAATACCGGATACTGTTAATCCAAACGGGAAAATATGGCATCGGATTACACAATTATGGGAATTTGATGATTCTCCGGCCAAAATTTACGCCAAAATCTATGGTCTTTCCAATGTTGCCGTGCTGATCGATCAGGTGGAGATTAATGCTCGAAGCCTGAATTATATTTCTCCTCCTGAAGTAGTCTCAACAATCCCCATGCCCGGTGAAAATGATGCCCGGGTTAACTCGCCGATTTTCATCACCTTCAACCGGCCCATGGATAAAGCAGCAACAGAAGCAGCTTTCAGTATTTCTCCCGAGATTGAGGGGAGTTTTACCTGGTCGGCTCTTGACAAAAACTTGACTTTTAATCCTGAATACTATCTGTCATGCGGCGACGAATATACCGTAACCGTTTCAAAAGACGCAAAAGATGTGTCTGAAGTCAACCTGGTGGAAGACTATACATTCTCTTTTACTACCGAAAATTATACTGACCCTGCTGCTGAGTTTGAAAATATACCTGAAGGAACAGTGGAGCATCCTGAAACAACCGGCAATGTTGCCATTAAACTCAGTGGCGACGGTATTTACCGTTATAGATATAAATTAGATGATAATGAATGGACCCAGGCTTTTGCAATAAATGAAACTCTTGTCATCCTTAACCTTGATGATGAAGAACATTCCATTGAAATAGAGGTAGAAGATGCTGAAATGACCTGGCACGCAGCAGGCCAGATAAACTGGCTCGTTATGGTCCCGCCAACAGTAGTTTCCACGCTTCCCGGCGATGGTTCAACTGCTCCGACCAATACAACAATAAGCATCACGTTCAGCGAAATAGTTGCTGCCGACAGCGCTGAAAGCGCTTTCAGCATAAACCCCGTGGCAGCAGGAAGCTTTGACTGGTCGGATCCCGGCAAAACAATGATTTTTACCCCTGATTATGAACTGGATAAAAACATAACCTACACAGTAACCATAGCAAATTCTGTCTGCGATCTGGCCGGCAACACCCTTGTTGATTCCCATATCTTCTCTTTTATAATTGCCGATGTTATTATTTGTCCGGATATTGCGGATACATATATTTTATTCGGCGGCATGGGAGGCGGTAAGGGCTATCCAAAATCAACCTCCCAGGGGCATCCACTACTAAAGGCCGGAGCAGTCTCCATTGTTGATGCCAGGGCGCTGATCAAGTTTGATTTATCTTCCCTGTCTGATATCCATCCGGATGAAATTATCAGTGCTAAATTTCATTATCAAATGAAAGCTCCGCCTGGTGATGATATGGATGTAAACGGCCCGGCTCCGGCCGATGTTCCCATGTATGGTTTTATTTACGCTCTTGACACAATGACCTATGAATATACCGCTCTTTATGAAGGTATCTGGCAAGAGGCAGGCAAGACAGACCCTCCACTGCCCCACCCCTTAGAACCTTTTTTCTGGACCGAAGGCGAGTATTATGAGGCGGGCTATGCCTGGGCGGTAAATAAACCCGGATATGCTCCAGGCGCTCCCATGATTTTTGCTGCCCATAACACAGGGCCGAATACTCAGGGATCTATTGATATTACAAAAATAGTAAAAGGATGGATAATCGGCCGTTTTTCAAATAACGGAATAGAGCTTAAGGATCACGATGATCGTTCAGATACGGGAAGTGCATACGGCGATGGGTATAGCTGGTTTCTTGCCTCCCGTGAGGACAGCTACGGAGCGCCGTATCTTGCAGTTCAGGTGCATGTTAATGACAGGGTCAGAATTATAAACAAACCTGTAACATTGCCTGCTGTTTTATATGGAGAAAATAGAACTTTTAAGGCTGAAGGCGGAGACAGTTCAAATTATAACTGGCGGGTTTATGGCCCAAAAGGAGATGATCTCACTGATCAGATACTTTCAACAACTGAGGGCGGCGGCAGCACAATATTTACAGCTCCGGGCACAGGGGCCGGCCTTTATAAAATTATTATAAGCGACGGAATAAAAAGCGACAGCCTTTTGATCGGTGTTACAGACTCTGACGCATATATACCAAATGATGATTTGTACGGGCTTTCGCAGCAGAGTTTTCCGCTTTTTATGGGACAGGAAATTAATACTATAGGGCAGCAGATTATATATCAGGTTTGCGAAAAAACAGTCGCAGACCTGGGCATTTCCGGAATGTTGGGCAAAATTACTCTCATAACCGAAACCGGTGTTCAGCAAATCGGCGGAACAGGTCTTCCAGATGCTGCTAAAACCTCAATTTCAATTATTGAAAATCCTTCTGCGGGCAGTCCTGTGGTAAGTGTAACAGATGAAAATAATAATTTTCTTTGCGCAATAGAGTTTGGTGCCGGTGATATTGAAGCCGGCGCCGGCAGAATATATATTGCCGCCACAGACAGCGGCATACCATCCTGGGATAATGCTTCAAATGTTTACAACTTTGCTGTTTTTAATGAAAATGGTGAAAAAACAGATAATTCTTTAATCAATAATATTGTAATAACTTTGAGTTTTAACAAGGCATTAATTCAGTCCGACCAGTTGCGTAACGGCGGCTATTCTATTATTTATGCGGAAAATACCGGTCTGTTTTTTACTGCCGAAGAGAATCATCCAGAGCAAAAAGGGAGCATAGAGATAGATAATATTATTGATGTTAATTATAATGAGGGATGGATAAAATTCAGGGCAGATCATCTTACTTCATTTGGAGTGCGGGGAAGCGGCAATGAATCAGGAGAATTTTCTTCAGAAAAAAAACAGCCGAAATTAGACAGCGGCTGTTTTATTATCACGGCCGATAGTTATTCAAAGGCGGATTCCTTGAAAGCAGGTATTGGTTTTTTAGTGATGGCATTATTTTTTGCCCTGTTCACCATTTTTTTCCATAGCGTGTTTTTTATTCTTAAAAATAATTAAATTAATTGTCCTGATTGGTGAAAATCAGTGAAAATCGGTGAAAATCAGTGCAATCCAGACAATTGACTTTTCTGTAAATTTAATATTAGGTTAACCTAACACTTTTTGCCAATAAACAAATTATTTGGCAGTAAAAATTAAACTAAAGAAAGGAGGTGATAGCCGACAAAAAAAGTAGTTTTAACCAAATTGGAAAATAATATTAATCTTATAATTTCAGGAGGAAAAAATGTTTAAAAAATTAGTTATATCAATAGCTGCAGTTGCACTCATCGCTGCTTTCAGTATGCCGGCCGCGGCAGGTACTTCGGTTGGACCAGGATCCCCTGGATGGGGCACTGATTTTGGTTATAATGGGTATTCCCCGCATAGCTCCATAAATCCGCCTGACTGGTCGGCCAATGCGAATTATACTCATCAGGCCTGGGATTTTGTCCCCATTGAAGACCCGGCCGAACCCGGCACCTATATGGAATACACTCTGCCCATTGCTCCGGATGCAGCTACATACGGCGGACCTGCTACGGACAATCCTTACGGCAACCCTTTATTCTATGAAACAGGGCAGTCTCAGGGATTTGCCTGGACAGCAAATACCGACTACGGCATGGGCATGGAGAATTTCGATTTCTACGGTCATGTGGGAGGTATGGGGAGCGGCTTTACTGCCTTTTCGCTTCCGAATCAGGCCAATGCAGCTCTTACAACACAGGCATGGGTGGAGTATATCGTTTATCTGCATGTTGACGATACCCCTGCAGATATGCTTACCCAATTCGCAAGCGCCGGAGATATCAATTATGATGGTGAAGGGCTTGGCCATGGTTTCTTAACAGAAAACCTGATCGGCACAATGCTAGGCAGGGAATGGGAAGCGCTCGAAGGCCCTGGCGGCACCGGCAACTGGTGGCATGTAACTGAAGAGTGGACAATGCCACAGCTTGATAATGAATTTTTCTATCTTGAGACTGCCTACGGCACTGCGACTCTGATTGATGCGGTTGATATTCAGACACAGAGCAATGTACCTGTTCCGGCTGCTGTATGGCTGCTCGGTTCCGGTCTGCTCGGCATGCTCGGCATTCGCCGTAGAAAAGCTTAGACTATAGATGTTAAATTATTTCCGATTCCTCATAAAAGGAGTCGGAAATAAAATATTCAATAATAAAATATAAATGGTGAAGGAAAAAGATAATGAAAAAACTAATATTTTTATCTCTCTTTGCAGTGCTTTTTCTTGGGTTCATGGTTCCGGCAAATGCTGCTGTTGTTAATGTTGGTGTTGTGGAAGATGGTTATCTTGGCATGGGTAACTGGTATATGGCCCGGGAATATGCAAAAGCCTTTGAATATAATTTCGGTGACGGCGCATATGATTCTGTTGCTTACACTAACTTCGATATTGAAGGTGATTTGGCCGGTTATACCTCGGACATGATTGTGGACGCCAGCTTGATTTTTTATATGACACCGCAGCAAGGAGCAGGGCTTACCCCTGTGCCGGTCGATGAAACAAGTAATTTCGCTATAAACGCCTATGATGGTGTGTATGATCAAACTCCCGGTTATGCTGGAGAAACAGTCCATTATGACCACACGGTTACCGCTCAATATGAGTGGATTTCCATTGATATTACGGATATAGTACAGGCCTGGCTTGACGGAACCTATGATAATAATGGCATTGAAATTTCCTCGCCTGGATACGATGGTTATGGCTGGTACTGGAATGCCAGTGAAGCTTCAGAATATACTCCCTACCTTGAAGTAAACACTGTCCCCATCCCCGGGGCTATTTACCTTCTTGGCACAGGCCTTCTCGGCCTGGCAGGTTTAAAACGCCGGAAAGCGTAAAAACCCTTTGTAAAGCTCCTCTTTCTTTATAAGGAGGAGTTCCTTTTTTAAAAATAAAACGTTAATTTTTGACTAAATAAAATGAGATATATTATGAATATAAGTAAAATAAGTATAATGATATTAACTATATTATATCTTGCCGTGCCGGCTCTTTTGCAGGCTCAAAAAACGTCTGCACCAGGCTCAAAAGCATCAGATAATATTCAAATAATGAAAAAGCAGATAAAAGCTGCCGGTTATACTTTTACAGTGGGACATAATCGGGCAATGGAAGATATGATTGACCAGCTTTGCGGATATATCTCTCCGCCTTCAGCAGAAAAAGAGGAGGCGCTGGATTTAAAAATCAAAGGTCTGGCTGACGTTGATGCAGGTGTTGATTTTTTGCCTAAACGCTGGAGCTGGCTGGATCATGACGGGGTAACTTCCATTAAAAACCAGCGTCCGGCCGGCACCTGCTGGGCATTTGGTACTGTTGCGCCGCTGGAATGCAATATACTTATTCATGATGGAGTGGAAGAGGATATTTCTGAACAATACCTGGTTTCCTGTAATAATGAAGGCATGGGCTGCAACACCGGCGGATGGACAGTTCACAAATATCATTGTGTAATTCCTCCAGGCGAGACTGCCCTGGACGGTTTAACAGGCGCTGTTCTTGAAAGCAACTATCCTTATGTATGTGCTGCATCAGGCGGCACACCTGATTGCGGCGAAAATATTTCCAACCCCATACAGCGCGCATACCTGCTTGATTCCTTTGCCTATATTAATAATTCCATTGAAGAAATAAAGTGGGCTATTTTCAAATACGGCCCGGTTTCATCTTCAGTTGCCGTTGACCCTTATTTTCAGGCATATATAAGCGGAATTTTTAATCGTGACTATGATTCTTTTACCAATCATGCTGTTTCCCTTGTAGGATGGGATGACACCCAGGGCGCAAATGGAGTCTGGATTTTAAGAAACTCCTGGAGCCGGAACTGGGGAGAAAACGGATATATGCGCATTGAATACGGATGCAGCCGAGTGGGTTCTGATACAAGTTATGTAGTATATAAAAACGGGGTTGATAATAAATGCGGCATTATATCATTTGATGATCTGGGTTATTCATGCAATGCAACCGTGGGAATTATTCTGCGTGACAGCGATCTTGCTGATTTGGGAAATTATGCCGTATTGGTTACCGGCGATAGTGGTGACTCTGAAACAGTTATTTTGGATGAAAATTTCGATATGGCTGCTTTTTTAGGCAATATTGATACAATAGAAGGTGCGCCAATCAAAAACGACGGTCTTTTTCAGGTTGCGCTGGATGATATTATAAGGTTAACTTATATTGATAATGATGATGGCCTGGGCAATACTAATATCACTAAAAGATACAAAGCATTTGTTGACTGTGTTCCGCCTGTTTTTAACGGCCTTGTTTCTGCTGTACCCGGCAATGGCTGTGTGACTTTAGCATGGGATGAGGCTGATGATATTCATAAACCGATCAAGTATAATATTTATCGCAGGCAGGACAGTGGCGGCTCCATTGGAGACCTTATCGGAACAACCCTTGAACTCTCATTTGTCGATTATCCAGTGGAAACCGGCCTGACCTGTTATTATATTATACGCGCTGCCGACGGAGTTGAAAATGAAGATAAGAATATGGTGGAATTAAGCGCTATTCCACTTGAACCAATAAAAACAGATATTATCAGTGTGCCAAATGATGGTTCCCAAAGCAATGGCGCGAGTTCGCATTCATCTGTCAGTGGTGACGGCAGATGTGTGGTTTTTGACTCAACAGCTTCCAACCTTGTTGAAAACGATTTAAACAATCGCAGAGACATATTTCTTTACGACGGCAATGCGGAAACTATAGAAAGAATCAGCATGGCGCTTGAATCATCAGAAGCAAATAATAACTGCTTTAAACCTGCTGTAAATGAAAACGGCCGCTATGTGGTCTTTGAATCTTATGCTTCCAATCTGATCACAGGAGATATAAATAATAAGAAGGATATTTTTATTTATGACCGTGTCAATGCTTTTATGGAAATTATAAGTTTATCGGAAAGCGGTGTTCAGGGAAACGGCACCAGCTCTAATGCATCTATCAGCAGCAATGGCCGGTTTGTGGTTTTCAGTTCATTTGCTTCCAACCTGGTTACAGGAGATACAAACAGCACAAGCGATATTTTCGTTTATGACCGGAGTACAAGGGGTGTTGTCCGGGTCAGCGTGTCAAATGAAGGTTTGCAGGGCAACGGGGCAAGCACAACACCGGCAATCAGCGGTGATGGCCGGTTTATTGCCTTTGAATCTTCGGCAGACAATCTGGTTCCAGGAGATACCAATAATAATAAGGATATTTTTGTTTATGACATAGAAAATAGTATTATTGAAATACTCAGCCTCACAAGTTCCGGAGGCCAGAGCAATGGTACCAGTTCAGATGCGGCAATCAGTTCAGATGGAAAATTTGTGGCTTTTGAATCTTCGGCCGGTAATTTGGTGCCTGATGATATAAACGGGAAAAATGATATTTTTGTTTATGATATGGAAACAGGTTTTCTTGAAATGGTCAGCAAATCTGATAAAGGATTTCAAGGACTAAATACCAGCGATAATCCATGTATCAGCTCAAACGGTAATTTTATAGCTTTTGATTCTCTTTCTTCAAATCTGGTATCAGGTGACACAAACAGCAAACGCGATATCTTCGTTTATGACCGCAATTCTAAAACAATTTTAAGAGTTAGTATGGGAGCCCATGGTATGCAGGGAAATAATGACAGCACAGGAGCAGCCATCAGTTCAAACGGCCTTTGTGTAGCTTTTAAATCAAACGCTGATAATCTTGTGGCAAAAGATTTAAATGAATTTGCTGATATTTTCATATCTGCTTTCCCGCTGACCGATGCTGATCAAGATGGTATTCAGGATGAAAAGGACAACTGCCGCCTGACCCCGAATCCAAACCAGGAAGACACCGATCAGGACGGGTATGGCAATATTTGTGACTGTGATCTTGATAATAATAATACTGTCGGGCCTTCAGACTTTGGTTTGTTTAAATCAGCATGGGCCAGCACGATGGGCACTTCCGGTTGGAATCCAGATGCAGATTTTGATTCAAATGAGGCAGTTGGGCCGTCTGATTTTGGCATTTTCAAGAAACGCTGGGGCAAAAGCGCTCCTTTTGAATAAAAAAACCCGCTTCTAATTAAAAAATTAAACATGAAAAAATATTTTTCCATAAGAATAATTTTATTATTATTTTTTGCAATAGAAATTATATTCAGCAATTC